>JALOBY010000002.1 GCA_023228045.1 Endomicrobiales bacterium
AATTGCGCGATTTCATTTGCCTATCAGATGTTGCCAAAGCCGTTGAACATATTATTTCAATAGAACCATCTAAACTTTTAGATGGCATATTTAACCTTGGCGGGGAAAATTCAAAAAGCATATTTGAAATTGCACAAATAATAACAAATAGGGCAGAAGTGGTTTTAAAACAACAATTACAAATTTTAAGACCAAGCGCAGGTGCAAATACTGGCACGACACTAAATTATGTTATAGATAAACTTAAAGCTACTGGCTTTAAACTAACAGGTGATATAAACACTGAAGTTGATTCAACATTGCTTAACTGCAAAAAATGGTTCATACAAGAGGACTCAAACTAAAATGACAGAAAACCCATTTATATCAGTTATAGTACCAACATTTAACCGCAAAGATATGTTAAGGCAATGCCTCAACTCAATTTTTGCGCAAACATATAGTAATTTTGAGTTAATAATCGTTGACAATATGTCAACGGACGGCACAGAAGAATATGTAAGAAATATACCTGATAAGCGTATTAAATACTTTAGAAATCCAAATAACGGTGTAATTGCTGTGAACCGAAATTTTGGGATGCACAACGCCATAGGAAAGTTTATAGCATTTTGTGACGATGATGATTTATGGCTGCCCTATAAACTTGAAAAGCAAATGGCAATATTCAAACAATACAATAATCTACAGTTGGTCTCATCTAACGCTATATCGTTCAAAGATAATAAATTAGTTAAATTGATGAGTAGACAAACCAATGACATAACTCTAAATATTAAAATTTTACTACAAAACAACCTAATTTATAACTCAACTGTGTTATTTAAAAAAGATGTAATCACTACTATTGGATACATAAATGAAAATGCCAATATTTGCGGTGCTGAGGACTATGACTTTTGGCTGCATATAGCCAAAAGCTTAGAAAATTCTATATATGTAATTGCCGAACCGTTAATACTATACAGAATGCATCTAAAAAACTTCTCGGATTATAACTTAGACAAAGATATAGATAAGTTGAAACTCATATTAGAAAAACATACCGATGTTGAAAGTACAGAAAGAATAAATATAAACATAGAAAACAAAAGAAACTTACTTTTATTGTGGTATAAGCTTTATGAGTTAGATTTTAAAAAAACGGGGATAATTAATTTTTTGTTTTCAAAAACAAGTTTTGTCATAAAAACCAGGGTGTTGTTCTATTATTTACGCGGAACAATAACTAAAGTGCTTGGCATTTACTCGTACAGCATTAAAAACAAACCTGTAATTCAAAAATACTTAGATTCTACATTGTAAATATGAAGTATTTGCAGTACAGAATATTTGTTCAATTTGTACAAAAATGAACTGTTTCAGAAATTTTATATAAACAAGCATCCAGAAAAAGGAGAAATATGGAAATAATAAAACTTACATCTGAACTTAATGATACATGGAATAATTTCTGTGCTTCTAACCCAAATGCTTGGTTTAGGCACACAACGCATTTTATTGATTATATTATGAATTGCAGATTTGACGATAAGAGTAAAAATTTTTCTTTCCTAGTTTATCAGAACAAGGTTCTTGTCGCTGTTGTGCCTCTTATCATTCAGTCAATATACGGGAAACCAGAGCTGTTAGAATTTGCTTTTACCGATACTAATACACCATACCCCTGTTTAGGCACTTCTTTGAGCACGGATAATGCAAAACAGATCCTAAAGTTTATATTTGAGCATATCAATCAATTGGCAACGGAACACAATGTTGTGTACGCAAGGTATTTTGTTGAACCATTATCCGACAAGATACTTCAGTCACAGTATAAGATAAATCCTCTGATATATTTTGATTTTATTGATACATCAATTTCTACAAGTGTAATTAACTTGAATTTTAATGAAGATGAGCTTCTAAGAAATATTAGAAAGGGGCATAAGGCAGATATAAAATTTGCCGAGAAACAAGGATATGCTGTTTCAATGTTTGATAAAAACAATATTACTGATGAAGCATTCCTTACATATAAGAGCATGCATTTTACTGCAGCTGGAAAGAAAACAAGGCGCGATGAAAGCTGGGATATAATGTATCAATGGATTAAATCAGGGTATGCTATTCTTGCCTTAGTTAAAATTAACTGTAATGGACCTTTTGTTGGTGCTGCATTTGTAATAACAAGTCAGTGCAAAGCGTATTATGGTTCAGCGGCAATGGATCCATCAATTGATAGAATGCGCGGCCTTGGCCACCTAATCCAGTGGGAGATCATTAAATATCTCAAACAAAATGGTTTCGGCTACTATGATCTTGGACTTAACGCGTATGTAATGATATCGCAGGATATGCCCAGCAGAAAAGATTTGAGTATTTCAATTTTCAAATCCGGTTTTGCAAATGAGACATACCCATTTTTCAGGGGAGAGCAATTTTATTCTGAAGAATATTTTAAGAATGTGAAATTGGCACTTGTAAATGAATACTGCTTGATGCATTTTCATGACGAGAATGTATAAATTATTGGTTCTAAGATAATTTAATTTAACTATATGTGTATAATTAGGAATAATAACGATGAATGCGCGTAAGTCAGTGCTAATGTTCATATCACAGATATTAATTATAGCAGTAAGTATAATAACAAATAAACTTATATTTACGGTAATTAATCCTGCGGATTATGGTTTGTATGGTTATGCATTTTCAACCTGTGCCTTATTCTTTATTTTCAGTGATATGCAATTTCAAAATGTATTTTTTAAACGCATTGCTGAAAAGGAATCAATACAAAAACATTATTCAACATATATGTTTCTTAAGAACATTCTTATTTGTTTATCTGTTGTATCATTTATTGTATATGTTATTTACAAGCAGTGGAATCATACAATCGGCGATACGCGTGAGATTGTCGTACTCTCAATACTAATGGTGTCGTATATTGCAGATGCATATATGACGGTATTGAGTGTTATCCTGCTCGCGGGTCGTGAAGTAAAAAAATCGCAGTTGATGGGTTTTGTAGTAGCTTTGTCTAGCCTTATATATACAATACTATTTATATATCCAAGTCATAGCCTAAATGTGCTCTGTTTTGCACTGTTTTTCAAATCAATAATAGGAGTATTTGTCGCATGGTGCTTTTTGAAGAACGAAATATCATTATTTAACTTTTCCTATGATAAAGCCATTGGCAAAGATTATATTAAATTTGTTATACCGCTTTTGCCAATTACAATTCTTGGTACATTGTACGATAAACTTGATACGATATTTGTAAAAAACTTTATTTCTGATGTTGAAGCTGGATATTTCGCAGCTGCCCAAAAATTCAATATGTTGTTGCTATTGCCTTCTGGATCAATTATGACAATCCTGTATGCTTCATTTTCTGAATCGGCATCGCGCAAAGATTTTAATACAATCCAGATGACATCAAATAAAGCAACAAAGTATGTATCTCTTATGGTTACGCTTCTATCAATATTTGTTTTCTTTTATGCTAATGAATTTGTGCGTTTATTCATGAGCAATGAATATGTTCCTATTGTTCCAATTATTAGAGTGTTTATGATTCAAGTAATACTAATGAGCGTTTCAAGAACAATGGACACAATAACAATGGCAGCTGAACGCCTTAAAGTATTATCAATATTTGCAATAATCCTATATGTTGTTGGTATTCTTCTAAACATAGTTCTTATACCTGAGCACATAATGGGAATAAAAATGTTTGGACTGAAGAGCGTTGCCCCAGCAGTAAAATCGTTAATTATATATATAATGTCAATCTCGTTTAATGGAATATATTTATATAAAAGAATGAAGATTGTAGTGTACTGGAGATTTTTGTTTCACATAGCAGTTGCAATGATTTCCGGCTTCTTAATTAGTATAGTACCATTGGGCGCAAGTATAAATGAAATTACAGGTCTCACAATAAGGTTCGTATTGTTTGCACTGCTATATTCAGGAACATTATGGCTCATTAGAGAAATAACTAAAGAAGACATTCAATATTTACTAAAAGTGTTTTTACCTGGCAAATTAAAAATATCATAAAAAGGATATGAGGCGATGAAAGAACGGATATTGCTGTATGTAAGAATTGAATATGTTTCGTTGTACAGTGGTGTAATTAGTAATCTGCAAAATATTTATGATTTTGTCTGTATTACACCAACGATTGTTGCTTATGAGGCTTTAAGGACAATTATAGATACGAATATTAAAATCTATTGTATTGAAAAAGAACTGAACAATTATTCTGGCAACCCCACTGATGATGAGTTGTCAAAAATGGAAGATGAACTTGGTGAAACACTCCTATTACTCAATTTCTCAGAACTGTTCATTGTAAAGATGTCCGAAGGAGTGTATTATCACAAAGATCGAAATTTACAATTTTATCAAAGATCAAGCTATTGTTATTATTTATTGTTCAAAAAGATTTTTGAAACTGACAGGCCTAATTATATATTCTTTGAGGTTATTAACTCAGCATTTTCAATTATATGCCAAAATTTAGCCAAGAAATGTAATATTCCTTGCGTAAGCCTTGTAACCGCATATCTTGATAACTCATTCTATTTCTCTGTAGGACGAAGTGCTGCAAACCCGATATTTAAAGAAGAATATAGGAAAATTGACAAAAGTGAATATTCCATTGGAGAAGAGTTGGCTCAAAAGATACTGTACAATAAAATGTCATCTCCTGGTTATATGGAGATAGAGAAAAAGTACAAAAGCAATAGAACTTTTATCATAAAAGTTGTTGATGCACTGAAATTTAATGCTATTAAGAAAATTGGTTGCGGAATAATTAAATTCTATTGGTCTTATTTGTTTAATAGAAAAGCACTCACTTATTCTTCAGTGCCTAATGTACTACAATTATTAGTTCAACGGCATTGGAAAATGCCACGTGGTAGAAAATACTTGAGAAGTGTTATAACTTCTCCTGTATCAGGAGAAAAATTCTTTATATATTTTGTTCATTTCCAGCCAGAGGCAAGCACTTCAGCACAGTCGTCGCTATATGTTAACCAAGAATATATTCTAGAAACACTTGCTGTTACGATACCTCAATCTTACAAATTGTATATAAAGGATCATTCAACAGCTTCAGGAATGAGGGGGAAACAATTCTTTGAAAGGTTCAAATATTATCCAAATGTCAGATTAATTGATCCATCAATCTCAAGCAAGGAATTAATCGCTAAGGCATCAGGAGTCATTACGATAACAGGTACTTCAGGGTTTGAGGCCGCAATATTAAACAAACCCGTGGTGATATTTGGGAACACGTATTATGATTTTTTGAATAATGTTCATAAAGTTAATAACTTCTATGATTTGCCAGGAATATTTAAGAACATTGAACATACTGAAAATATGAGAAATACACGCAATGATGAGAACTCCTTACGAATTACTGCGGCATATGTTAAAAGCCTCTACAAGGGATATGTAAATCCATACTTTAATGGGCATAATCTTGCAACAAAAGATAATATTGATAATGTTTCTGGATCATTATTCTCATTTTTAAAACTTATAAAAAAAGAACAATTAAAAGAAATGTTTATTAAATATACTATTTAAGCAAATTTGTTAATATAGATTATACACCTCAATGAATGAACCTAAAACGAACGGAATAGAAAATGTTGTATTTGTCATACCTGCATATAAACCTGGCGCAGCACTAAACGAAATAGTGAGGCGTCTCAGGCAGTTGTGTGCTTCAAAGATAGTCATAGTTGACGATGGCTCACCACAATGCGCGGCATCGTTCATTAATGATATAGAAAAGGGAAAAGAAGCAGTTGTATTGCACCACAAAGAAAACCTAGGGAAAGGAGAAGCACTTAAAACAGCTTTCAGGTACATTTTGAATACATACACCGCATCGCGCGGTGTCGTGACATTGGATGCTGACGGACAGCACACCCCTGAAGATGCTGTTAAGATGGCTTACACTTTAGAGAATGGGCAGGAGAGCTTGTTTCTGGGGGTAAGACAGTTCAACCAAAATATTCCTTTTCGCAGCAAAATAGGAAATGAAATTACGAAAATAATATTTTGGTTGATTACTTCAAAAAAGGTGTCGGATACTCAGACAGGGCTTAGAGGTATTCCAAAAAGCATGCTCAATGATCTTGTAGCGATAAAAAGCAGCGGGTACGATTATGAAATGGACATGCTTATCTACGCTTGTAAGAGAAAAGTGATATTGACAGAAGTTAACATAGAAACAAAATATGAGAACAATAATGCGTCTTCTCATTTTAACCCATTGCTTGATTCACTTAAAATATATTATGTACTTTTTAGATTTTTAATATCATCATTTGCAGCTTCAATTATTGATACAATAATGTTTGTTTTATTCCAATATATAATTGGGAATATTTTGATAAGCATAATATGTAGTAGATTAATATCGGCAACTATTAATTTTCGAATGACAAAAAGTTATGTTTTCTATTCAAAAGGCAATATATATAAGGAAGTAGCCAAATATTCATTATTAGCTATAACACTTATGCTTGTATCATACGAATCAATTAAATATTTATCCAACACTTTGCAAGTTAATATATACATGGCAAAAATATTTACTGAAACTATGCTGTTTGTTTTTTCGTTTGCAATTCAGAAAATATATATATTCCGTAAAAAATGAAAGAATATTATACATGAACAATAAAAAGATATTTTGACGAGAAACAAAAGGTTTTTTATTTAAATTCCCTATAAGACCAGGAATAGGGTAAGCTAATGAGATTAATAATAATCTTTAATTTAATAAAGTATTTAATAACTTAAAAATAAATCATAATTGGAGGCAAAGTGGATAGTTCAAACCGGAGTAATCTTAAAGAAGAAGTGTTATATAACCTCAAGCAAATAAAATACCGTTTTAAAATCACTCTAAAATTATTGTATCGGTTTCTTTTTAAATCAAAACCAGAAAATATCTTTAAATCTGACTGGGGTTATGATGACCACTATGAAAAATTTTGGGAAAGAGGAGATTATTTTAAGATTCAAAAATACTCCTGTAATGATGTAGCTTTAGTCCCTCCTATTACGCCCTTTGCTTATAAAAGAGCTTGCATTGTAAAAATATTGTCAGAAGAAATATCCCGGAACAATTTTAAAAATATTCTTGAAGTTGGTTCTGGTTCGGGATCGAACATTCTTATGCTTGCCCCTCTGTTTCCAAATGTAAAGTTCACGGGAATTGAGCCTGCAGAAAGCGGCGTAAGAATTGCAAATAAATTTATTGAGACACCACCGCAAGAATATGAAGAAGCATTTAAAATTGGGAAAATACGAAATGCCAAATGTATAAAGGGAAATATTCTGGATAAAGAATCCTTCAAGGAAATAGTTCATGAAAAATATGATTTAGTTTACACCGCCGCAGTATTAGAGCAGCTGCATGATTATATAGATATTGCCTTCAATAATATATTTTCCTTGGGAAACTCACATTTCCTTTTTTTTGAACAGTGGCTTGAGGCAAATTATTTAATTGAAAACTACCATTATCTGGTTTATAATAATTATTTTAGATTTTCATGGAATTATTTGCATAAGTTCAAAAATATTGAAACATTGGATAGAAGTATCCCGCCTTTACAGCCATATTGGCTTAAATATGGAGTTGTAGTTTGCAAAAAAACACAATAAAATAATTAAATGGATATGCGGGCAGAAATAGCCATATATTTTGAAATAGTCTAACAACAAAAGGGAATAGTAAATGAAAAATATTGGGTGGTTTAAACGAACTATTGTTGTTTTTTTATTTATATTCATAATTTCGGGTATTGTAGCTCAATATCTCTCAAGTGTTATTGTAAGAAACCAGTATGATATGGCAAGTTACAATGATATAGTTACCAAGGATCGTTCTTTGAACCGTGTTGATTGGGACATAACCGGTAATATCAATTATCTTGAACTCAAACCGGTTAAATTATTTATCAAAGTATTTTGCATTGTTTTTCCGATTATAGCTTTAGGCTGGTTATGCCTATTTTCATTGTTAACATATTTTGGGGCAAAAGATAAAAATATGTATGTAAATGCGACAATTCCTTTCCTTTCTTTTCTTCTCTTTCTTCCACTTCTTCTAGTTCACGGGATATTTCTGAAAGATGGGGCAACCTATACTTTATTTGGAAATACCGTGCATATTAATTTTTGTGCTCATTTATTTTTCTATCTGGCGATTACCGCATTTTTATTTCTTGCAGTAAAAAGGATACTTGTTGTAGTTGATGAACACAGATTTGATGGCTACGAAATATCATTGCTATTTATTTTTGCGGCATCCTGTGTACTACTTCTTGCAAACGGAGTTAACAGCGACGGCTTGCAGTTTTACGGATTCTTGCGTTCAATAGTTATGGATAGAAATCTCAATTTATTCAATGAAAGGATATATTTTAATCCATTAGAACATTTCATGCCTTTGTCAATTACAAAAACCGGCTACAACTCATTAGGTGGCGCTTACATAGGTTCTTCTCTTGTCGGTGTGCCATTTTTTGTGATTGGCGACATTGCCACTCGGTTTATGCGCATAATAGGTTTGCCGATAGAATTGAACGGTTATACTTTTCCGTACCGTTTCTTTGTTTCGCTTGGTTATTCCGCATTTGGTTTTGCTGCCTTTTGGCAAATGTATAGGTTCACTAAACAATATTTTACTAGAAAGGCGTCTTTTCTCGCGGTATTGGGGATACTATTTTTTACAACTGCCACTTTTTACATGTTTTTTGATTTCGCATTTTCCCATACCATTTCACTGTTCTTTGTTACCATGTATTTAATAATGAGCATTAGAAATTTCGGAAGCAAAACTTTAAAACAATCGTTGTTACTAACACTTGTAGCCGGTGCTATGCTCACAGTGCGGCCTTCCAATGTTATTTTCCTGTCATTATCGCTAATAGAAATGCTGTATTTTATTATTAAAGGAACAGCTGTGTCTGATGCAAAAGTGATGAAAGCTACTATTTTAAAAGCATTATGCATAGTAGTTGTATTTCTTATAGCTTATTCTCCTCAGCATATAAGTATTAAACACATAATATCAGGTGGAGGTTTTCTTCCGAATTTGGGTGGTAGTGGTGAAGGAGGATTACCATATACATGGAGCAGACCCGATCTGCTTACACTCTTTTTCCATAAAAAAGGACTTTTTATGGTAACCCCGATGGCATTGATTGCCTGTATAGGATTCATTTTTATGGTAATTAAATATCCTTTTCTGGGTTTTCTTCTTATCGTTCCATTTGTGATTCTCAGTTATACGCTTTCCTGTTTCAATTTCCTTTACGGAAAAGCGGTTTGGACTTCATTTGGTTCGCGGTATTTTTCAGAATGCGCGCCTATTTTTGTTATGGGGCTTGCGTCTCTAATAGATTTTGCTGACAAAAAAATAATATTGTCCAAATTGAAAGATAAGTTTATATTACGATATTTGCGCGTAGAGTATCTATTAATCGCATTTATGGCATACCTGGCTTTGTATAGAGGACCTTACAATACATTTATAGAAGACGGTTTGCAGGGTTTTAATACTTTTATTTTCGGAATGTATCCTTACTTTATCAAAGAATTGAACAGGAATTATTTTACATCATTGTACTATTCAGCTGTTAGGATATGGGTCTCAAACGGAATTATGCTAATAGGCATAACAGTTGCCACTGCCCTGATAGCAATAACTATTGCCAAAAGAACTATTTTTATTGAATTTCTCAGAAAATATGCATTAAAAATAATTATACTTTGTTGTGCAGCATGTTTGATGACAGACACCATATTTCTATTGATGGATACTAAAGCAGATGTCATGCTTGTGGGGAAAACAGTAACAGGCAATAATGTAATCCTTCAATCGGGAGAAATGAAAAAAACTGTTGCAATCGATAGGTTTATCAGTGTGCGTAAATTGAAATTAATATCAAATACAGTAAATTCAGCGGAAATACCGAATGGAACTGTCATTGGACGCATGGAAATAACTACAAAAGAAGGCCAGACATTTTCAAAAGATGTCCGTATCGGAAATGATGTCGCTGAATGGGCATTGCATCGGCCGGATGTCAGCTCTTACGCGCAGCACAACGATAAAAATATACCTTTTATTGCAACACAATATGATCGTTATGGAAACGGCACGGGAAGTGTGCTATTTCCTATAAAACGATATATAATCACAATGGATTTAGGGAAAGCGGTCAAACCAACAAAAATAACTATTGAACTTTTGAACAAAGACATAAACTGGAATATTTATAATTTTGTAGGCCAAAAAGACGAAAACACAACAGGCCATATGACCGTCATATTAATATTATTGATAATGTCTATAGCAGTATTTATTTTCCCTGTTAATAGGCCGTTTTATAAGGTAATAGATAACTTTATTAATAAAGTGTGAGAATTTAGTATGAATGAAATGAAGTACAAGTTCACTTGTTATATATCCAATATAGAAGAATACTACGAACTTCTAAAACAATACAGAATTGAAGATGTCTTTTTTGTATGCATCACAATAGAGGTGTTTTACTACTTCAAACTAAAAACCTGCCTCCCAAGTACACAATATGTATTTATTGGCGACACGATAGAAGCGGATAAATTTGATTTTATTG
The DNA here is from genome assembly GCA_023228045.1 of Endomicrobiales bacterium. Lineage (NCBI taxonomy): Bacteria > Pseudomonadati > Elusimicrobiota > Endomicrobiia > Endomicrobiales > Endomicrobiales bacterium. The sequence continues at coordinate 10,677 of JALOBY010000002.1, forward strand.
AAGAAGGGAAAAACATTCCCAGGGATATTTATTGTTTACTTTACTCCTATGAGAATATAATCAAAGACGCGCTCCGTTTCTTTTGTTATATGAAAGAAGCTGTTGAAAATGTATCTCGTAATATCCATTCTGAAGGGATTTTAGTATTCCGATATACCGGTAACCGCACCTTACGATATAATATTGGTTATGATCATCAAAACATCCATTCATTAATTGCGACCATAGTAGAACGGTTGCATACTGATATTGTAAAAAATAATATTCACGAAATATTAATGCCGAAAAAAGAGAAATTAAAAGAATTTATTAAAACCTGTTTTTATTTTCCGGCATCGATTTATCGTATTTTATCGGCTTTAATACTGAATGGAATTCAATTGTTGGCGCGTATTTATATACAGATATTTAGCTTCTTTAAAAAGGACACAAATGTCTATGTGCTTGTAGGCAACGAGATCAATCTAAAATATTTAGACGAATACGGCAAATTAAAGAAAGGTTCCGATAATAGTGCATTGTTATTATATACAAGCAGATATGTTTATTTCCATAATTGGCTGAAAGAAAGCATTGGATATCGCAGAATAATTATACCTCTGGCTTTTCCTCAATTTCTTTTACTTCAAACAATGCTTCCGTTTTCGCGTAAAAAAATATATCCACCTTCAAAAATCAAATTACTACAGGTATAAAAAGTAAGATAGCAAACATAATATCAAATCCAAAACTGCATGAAGTAATTGAGTACATACTAAGCCTATATCTGGAAATGAAAATGTATGATGGGTTGCTTTCAGTCGTGCGGTCGTTTGAAAACAAAACAGACATAATAAGTTATGAAGGAGGCCAGACGGCCGGATACGGATATTTTCTTGAGAAAATATCATTAGAAACACAGCAAAATATTAGGAATATTGATGTTATGTATCATGGTTCAATTAACACGGTATTTGATTTCAAACGCTATAAAGGGGTGATAAATAACGAGAAAGTGCGTTTCTTTGTCAGGAACATGATAGAATACGACATTCTTAATGCTGGAGGCATTAAGAACAATAATATCCATGTATGCAATCGTGATATGGTACTGGAAACTTCACCTACAAATGAAACAATTACACATGAAACGACAAGAGATTCAATTTTAGAGAAATATGGGCTTTGCAAAGATACTAAAAAAGTGCTGTTGCTCAGCGCTTCCGGCTCACCTTTAAGCGATAAAATAGATATAAAAAGGAACTTTGACGCTATAGAAATGCTGTTGAATTATCTCAACCGTAAAGATATGGAAATTATGATAAAACCGCACCCTCGCTATGATTATTATAATCTCTTAGGTCTGTTAACAGAGAAATATCATAACACGCATTTATATACAAACTACAATTATGGTGAATACATTCTAACAAAGGGCGATAAGCAAAATACGGCGAGAATCGTATCCATGCCGAAGTACGATTTGGATGAATTGCTATCTATAAGCGATCTTGTTGTCTGCGCGGGCATATTTAATTCTGCCATGCTTAGAAGCGTCTATTTGAAACGGCCAACGATCTATTTAACCAGCGCCTTAATGGATAGTAATTATGCAAAACACTCGTTTGATAGGTATTTTTATTGTTCAACTGGCATGCAAAGCATATATAGCACAATAGATTCCATATTGAGTACTGAAAGTATGCCTAAGAATGTAAAGCATTTTGAAAAATTGTACAATATCAAACATCTTAAATCAGATTGCCTCCATTAGTAACATTTGAAATAGTTTATAATTAAGACGAGGTTTATGAAATCAGCGTTTTCACTTGAAATTGATAATAATAGTAAATATTTTCACATATCTGAATTTGATAGAAATGAGATTGATAATCCCGATGTATATGCTTTATCTCGAATTCATTATAGATACCGGATTGACAAAATGGTTGGTTTTGTAACAAAAGTTTTTCATAACCCGGAAAATACAAAAGTAGTTGATATTGGTTGTGCCCAGGGCAATCTAAGTCTATTATTGGCTGAAATGGGTTACTCTGTGTACGCAGTTGATTTGAGGGAAACATATCTTGAATATTCAAAATTGAAATATGAGCACGGTAAAATAGTATGGTTGAATGAAAATGTTGAAAAAATCGGCACTGTGTATCCACAAGGCACATTTGATGTCGTGATATTAGGCGAACTTATTGAACATTGTGCTTTTCCGGAAAACATACTTGCTGATGCGATGAACCTTTTGCGTGAAGGAGGATCGCTCATTGTTACTACACCTAACGCTAACAAAATCTTTAATGATATACAAAAGTTTAGCAAAGTAAAGGATAGGCAATCACTCGTTAATAAACAGTATGGCCCAGATGGGTGTGACCATCTATTTCTATTTGAAATCTCGGACATGAAATCCATTAAACCGTTAAACTCAACAATCATTGAAAGTGGATATATTGGCTCATCATTAGTCAATCGCTTTACGATGCCATTATTGAAACTATTACCGATAGTTGCTATCAACTGGATAATGAAAATTGCAAATTTAGTTTGGCCTGTAAATAGATATTTATCTTATGGTCTATATTGGATATTAAGAAAGAATTCCAGTGCGAAAATTTCTGTGAATTGAGCATTACAAATTGTTACTTTAAACTCAAAATAATCTAAAATAAAATAGTGAGTTAGAATATTATGAAAATATCATTCATTGTTGCAACGATGAATAGGGATAAGAAATTGGAGGAGTGTCTTAAATCGATTGATCATTCGGTAATGGTCTGTCCGGGTGTTACAACTGATACTATTGTTGTTTATCAAAATGGAACTAGGCCAACTCTCGAGCTGATAGCAAATCACCCAAATACACAATTTTTAACAATTGAAACCAAAGGGCTTGCGCTGTCAAGAAATTACGCGATAAGTAAATCTACTGGAGACTATCTCGTATTTATAGATGATGATGCAGTCATTGACCATGGGTTTATTAAAGTGCTAAAGAGTGTAATTGAATCAACACATGCGAATGCTTACTGTGGTAAAATAATTGATCCAAAAAGCAAGAAAAACTTTACAGGCCATTTTTCACCAAATAGGAATATGCAGCTAAGGATGTCGGACTATAGATTATTCATGGGAAGCTCACACATCCTTTCTAAAAATTTACTTACTCGCCTTGGTGGATATGATGAAATGTTTGGAGCAGGCGCACAATATCCTGCCGCCGAGGAAACCGATCTATTCTTTAGAATATTAAGAAATAAGGAAAAAGTATTGTATATACCAGAGTTGATTTTTATGCATTCAATAGAGAATGTAACACAGAAAGAAAAAGTGTTCAAATATTCATTTGCAATTGGAGCAATGTTTGCAAAACAAATATTCAATGATCCTTGGCATTGCATGTACTATATTTATATGGTTGCAAATATATTGTTAAGAAGTGCTGTGCGAATGGTTCAATACATTATTGTTCCTCATAGTATAGAGTTAAAGAATAGCCGATTTCATTATAGAGCTGTCTTTGAAGGAACAATTCATGGGTTTCTATCATATCGCAAAAAAGGTACATATTAATGAGAATTGGTATTGATGCACGAGTTCTTTCAAATCAACGCACAGGCATCGGTACCTATCTTATTAACATCCTTAGATGTATTGAAAAGTTAGATACAGATAATGAGTTCTTCCTATACTCAAATAGAGAAATCGTCCTGCCATTCGTTAATCCTCGTTGGACAAAGCGCATCGGAACTGGAATCATTGCCAAATTAGGTACGCTGTGGTTGAATACATCTGGCCGTTCGCAAATGATACGAGATAAGATTGATGTTTTTTGGGGGGCTCAGCAAGTTTTACCAATAGGGCTTAAGATTAGAAAAGTAGTAACAGTGTGTGACTTTGTTTGGCATTATTATCCGCAAACAATGTCAAAGTATAATTTATTTATTCATAGATTGTTTGCAAAAAAAGCGATTATAAACGCAAATGCTATACTCTGCATCTCAGAAAATACTGCAAATGATTTAAAAATACTCGTGCCAAATTCTAATCCAGTTTATGTAACACCTTGTGCGGCAAATACTAATTTTAAACCTTATGGAAAAGATGAATCCAGAAAATATATTAATAACAAATATCAATTTTCAGAAAAATATATTCTATCTGTAGGGACAGTTGAACCAAGGAAAAACATAGTATCTTTGATAAAAGCATTTAAAATACTTAAAGATAAACACAGAATTGATTCAAAATTAGTAATTGCTGGATGTAGAGGTTGGAAAACAAGTGATTTATTGTCGGAATATAGAAAATTAAACTTTAATTCTAATGAAATAATATTTTTGGGTTTTATACGTGACGATGATATGCCAAAACTTTATTCGGGTGCTGAAATATTTGTATTCCCATCCTTGTATGAAGGTTTCGGTCTTCCTGTTTTGGAAGCAATGTCATGTGGCTGTCCAGTTATAACATCTAATGTATCTTCACTCCCAGAAGTTGTTGGTAACGCAGGAATATCTATTGATACGAATAATGAAAAAATCTTAGCGTACGAAATGAATGCGTTATTAGATGATAGCAATAAAAGAACTCAACTATCAGTTCGCGGTTTAGAAAGAACAAAATTATTCTCTTGGGAAAGGTCCGCAAAACTAACGCTACAAGTACTAACACAAAATGAGAAATAATTTATGATATTAATGTTTTTAATCATTTTAACACTGCCATTTACAAACACATTGGTCATTAATATCGGATTTCCTTTGAAGATATATGAAATCGTTGGCATACTGCTTTGTTTCATGGCACTAATCTCTGTGATAATGCGTAAGAAATTCATTTTGTTGCGTAGTGAAGGTTATTCAATATACATGTACCCACTTATTGCCTTCATAGCATGGTATGCATTCTCGGGTATAGTAGGCATATATAGGGCAAGTGACATAGTTATGCCTATATGGGCGCTTGGTAGAAATACATTAACTAATGCAGTACTGATGAAACTGTTATATGTGTTGTTAAACTGTTTTCTTTTTGGATTCTTTATCGCTAATATTAGAAGTAAAGAACGGTTGATAAGAGTCATCAGGTGGTGGATCAGCGCGAGTGTTATTGTTTCTCTATACGCCATATATTTATTCATAACATCTGCGATGCATTCTAATCCATGGCTATTGCCCGGAACATTAAGTGTTCAGTATGGTTTCTTGCCAGGCATAGGGGAATTTATCAGGTGTGCAACATTTAAGGAAGGTAACTTTTATGGCGGATATATGAATGCATCACTGATGATGATACTTCCATTTCTTTTCACTAATACCATTCCGTCATTGTTTCAATATAAAAAGCTTAAGTGGTATTATTTTATCATAATGGTGAGTGGTTTGCTGATTTCGGCATCAACCATAAACATCGTTGTCTTCGTTGTGCTCATGTGTGCGTATTTGTGGAGCATACGAGTTAGAAAACATTCAATCAAAATAAAGTTGATGTTTTTATTTATAGGAATATTACTCTTTGGAATTATTTTCATTTCCACTCCTGCTGGCAAAACAATGGTTATTAATAAAATATTTTCAAATGATGTGCAAATGAGCATGTCAAAGCGTGATAGATTAGGATGTATTGTTACAGCAACAAAAATGGCGTTAGTATATCCAGTCATTGGGGTAGGCCCAACAAATTTTGGCCTGTATTATGATCGATTTAAACTTGACGGAATGGTTGCGGGAACAGGTGAAAAACGGATAGCAAACAATATTTACGCGGAAATATTATGCGAGACGGGGTTCACTGGTTTGGCTTTGTTTTTAGCGTATTTATTTAGTATTCGATATTTGTATAAAAAACAGTCAAAGATTATTGATCATAAACTAATGCCTCTGGTCAAAGGGCTGTATTTTGCATTCATCAGCATGCTCATTGTGTTTATGGCATTTCCAACATTCACTCTTACATTTCATTGGATTCTTATCGGTCTGTTAATTGCATCAATTAATATAGGTGTCATGGAAAAACGCAATGAGAATAGCTTATAACGCACGATTTCTATCAGCATCTAATGTAACCGGCGTTGAAAGGGTTGCTTATGATCTGCTGCTGCATTTGGTTAAGCAAGATTCCAAAAATGAATATATCGTGTTTACGGCTAAAAAAGAATATCTTGGTTCAATAGCAATATCTCCTAATGTTACTTGTGTTGAATGCTCATTATTAAGGGGAAATCGCTTTTTAAAACATGTCTGGGAACAATTTGTATTGCCATTATATGTTCTTATCTACAAATGTGATGTTCTGTTTAATCCAACCAATACAGCGCCTATAATAAACTTTAGCAAAACCATCTTGTTTCTCTGTGATGTATCATTTATGGTCAATCCAAAATGGTTTTCAAAAAGCTTTAGCATCTGTTATAGATTCATAATACCTATAATATCACGAAGAGCGAATGCAATTATCACCATATCACAAAGCTCTAAAAATGACATTGTTAAATATTGTAAGGTCAGTGAAGATAAGGTCAAAGTAGTATATCCGTCTCTGAGTGGTATATTTGATGCTAACAATGACGGACAAAATGATAGTGTATTAGCTAATTTACATATACGAAAACCGTTTGTGTTGTTTACGGGTTCAATTAATCCAAGAAAGAATCTCAAAAATCTAATTACTGCATTTAAAAAGTATAAAAGTAAATTTAATGATATGGAACATTCACTTATAGTTGTTGGGGCAATGAATACAAATTTTGCTCCCGAGGCTTTAACCAATGATAAAAATAATAATATTGTATATGTTGGATATGTTGATGATAATCAATTGAAGTCACTGTATCAAGAGTCGGAGCTTTTCATATACCCTTCATTGTATGAGGGTTTTGGCTTGCCTCCCTTAGAGGCTATGTGTTGCGGAACTCCAGTAATTGTGTCTAATACTTCATCTCTTCCAGAAGTATGTGGAGACGCAGCAATCTATGTTGACCCTGAAAATACTGAACAAATTTCGGATGCCATTAATAATATATTGTGTAATGCTGATATGCGTAAAAAAATGATTATGAAAGGTAAAGAACGGGTATTGCACTTTAATTGGGATGATGCCGCAAAGAATGTTATACATATCACTGAAGAGGTTTCGTTGTGAAAATTGCAATCGTTCATGATTTTTTAAACCAATATGGCGGTGCCGAGCGTGTTGTAGAAGCTTTGCACGAAGTATATCCCGATGCACCAATATATACTTCTATTTATGTACCAAGGAATCTTCCTGATATATTTAAAACAATGAATATCAAAACTTCATATATGCAAAAACTGCCTTTTTTAAAGCATTTTAAAAAGTATCTATTGTTATATCCGAGTGCATTTGAAACATTTGATTTAAGTCAATATGATGTTGTACTAAGCAGTTCAAGTGCCTTTGCTAAAGGAGTAAAAACCAGTAGTTCAACCTGTCATGTTTGCTACTGTTATACACCTATGCGTTTTGCATGGAATTATGGAAATTATATTGGGAAGGAAAATATAGGTAAACTGGCAAAGAAATGCCTGCCATATTTTCTAAAATATCTAAAATCATGGGATGTTAAAACGAGTAGGAAAGTTGATTATTTTATAGCTATTTCGCGTGAAATTCAAAAACGCATAAAAGCATGTTATTTGCGTGAATCTGATCTAATTTATCCTCCAGTAAATACTCGTGACTTTTCTGTGTCATCACATGTTGCTGATTATTTTTTAGTAGTTTCTCGATTAAATGGATACAAACGGATTGATTTGGTTGTAAATGCCTTTAACCAGTTGAAATTGAAGTTGAAAATAATTGGCGATGGCCCTTGTAGAAATTCTTTAGAGCAGATAGCCGGGCATAATATTGAATTTCTAGGGAAAGTTGACGAGATATCTTTGCGGAATAACTATGCTCATTGTCGTGCAATTATATTCCCAGGTGAAGAAGATTTTGGAATTGTACCTCTTGAGGCTCAATCATCAGGGAGGCCGGTTATTGCATTTGCGGCTGGTGGTGCTCTTGAAACGGTAATTGACGGCCGCACTGGTATATTCTTTAATACACAATCAGTTGAGTCACTGATTGATGCGATTAATAGATTTCTGAAATTGGAAAACACTTTTGATAGTTCACAAATTAGAGCTAACGCTATTCAGTATGATAAAGAGATATTTAAAAAAGCAATTTTCAATTATGTTAATGTGAAATACGAAGAATTCAAGAAAAGGGCTTAGCTTAGACAAAACATTTATGATTCAATATGTTATATATTTACTGATTATCTTAATACCCTTTCAAATGTAAGTGCATATAAGATTTGCAAAAATCAGGCAAATGCAGAATGAAGGGCTATACGGTCACTTTCATAATAATATAAAATGTTATACAATAAAATAGTTATTATTTAAGGTAAAATATATTATGATAAAGTGTAAATTGCAGCGGCCTATAATTACAAAAAAACCATGGGGCAGTGAAGAATTATTTGCACATACAAGTCGTTATGCTGCAAAGATTCTTGTAATAAACAAAGGGCACAGATTAAGCCTTCAATATCATCGCGTAAAAGATGAGACACTGCTGCTTTTAAGCGGGCAATTGCGACTCGTTATTAGCGATGGCAAAACATTAAAAGAATCAATAATCTCAAAAAATGTTGCATTTCATTTGCCGCCTAAAACAATTCATAGAATGGAAGCGTTAGAAAAGTGTATTTTAGTTGAGGTTTCAACCCCTCAGCTGAAGGATGTAGTGCGACTGCATGATGACTATAATCGGGAGAAAAAAAATGGCTAAGAAAGCTATGATCACGGGAATTAGGGGGCAGGATGGAGCCTACTTATCCAAATTATTATTAGAAAAGGGATATGAGGTTTTTGGAGTTGATAGAAGGAGTGGCGGGGCAACAAACTGGCGCATGAAAGAACTTGGAATTGAAAATGATGTCAAAATCCTGTATATGGATTTACTTGAGATGACAAATATTATGCAGGTAGTAAAGAAAATACAACCAGATGAGGTGTATAATCTTGCGGCGCAAAGTTTTGTGCAGTCATCATTTGATCAGCCAATATTAACTTCAGACATTGATGCACTGGGAGTTTTGCGCATACTTGAGGCAATAAGAACACTAGCACCCTCTGCACGCTTTTATCAGGCATCTACAAGTGAAATGTTTGGCAAGGTTCAGGAAATACCACAAAAGGAAAGCACGCCGTTTTATCCACGGAGCCCCTATGGAGTTGCAAAATTGTATGGACATTGGATAACTATCAATTATCGGGAATCGTATGATATGTATGCATGTTCAGGAATTCTTTTCAATCATGAATCGCCTTTACGCGGACAGGAATTTGTAACAAAAAAAATAACGCTTGGTATTGCTGCGATTTTAAATGGTTCACAAGAAAAGATTGTTCTTGGGAATATTGATTCAAAAAGAGATTGGGGATTTGCAAAAGAATATGTTGAAGCAATGTGGCTAATGCTACAGCAAGAAACGCCTGACGATTATGTAATTGCAACTGGGGAAACACACACTGTCAGGGAGTTCTTGGAAATAGCATTTAAGTATGCAGATATTGACATTGAGTGGAAGGGTACTGGTGTAAAGGAAAAAGGAATTAATAAGAAAACTGGCGATACGATAATAGAAATATCATCAGAATATTTCCGTCCGGCAGAAGTTGATATCCTCATTGGTGATTCCACAAAAGCACAGCAAAAACTTGGATGGAAACCAAAAACAAAGTTTTCAGAGTTGGTTAAGATGATGATAGAGCATGATTGTAGGGGTGTAAAATAGCTAACATGAAAGCACTTATTCTTATTGGTGGAATTGGAACACGGCTTCGGCCATTAACCTGCTCAACCCCGAAACCGCTATTACCTATTGTCAATAAACCATTTCTTGAGTATCAATTTGAGCTGCTGAAAAAACACGGTATCACTGATATTATTTTGTGTATATCATATCTTTCTAATGCATTTGAAGAATATTTTGGTACGGGGAAGAAATGGGGAGTTAAAATCCAGTATGTACATGAAAAAGAACCTCTCGGAACAGGAGGCGCAATTCGTAATGCAAATCACATAGTTGACGATAATTTGTTGGTCTTAAATGGCGACATATTGACGGATATTGATCTCAAAGAATTCATGCATTACCATCTTGCAAATAAGGCCTGTGTTACAATAGCTCTTGCCAGAGTAAAGGATCCAACCGCATTTGGCTTGATTGAATTAAATAAATTTGGAAAGATTAATCGTTTTCTTGAAAAACCTTCGTGGGATGAAGTAACTTGTAACACCATCAATGCAGGTATCTATATGTTGTCAAAAGAAGCAATCAATCAAATACCTGAAGGGATCAACTATTCAGTGGAAAGAGGATTGTTCCCGACATTGCTTGCAAAGAATAAACGCGTATTCGGATATTCCAAAGCATATTATTGGATGGATATTGGCGCAATAGATAAATATTTGCAGGCACATGCCGATGTAATGACACACATAATCAAGGTGCCTATTAACGAAAAGCAACAATCCGCAAAATTCTATATTGGAAATAAATGCAAAACTGGTGAACATATTCAAATTGATGGTATATTGGTTTGCGGATCAAATTCAAAAATTGATGACGCGACAACATTTGTTGGAAATGTGTGTTTAGGTAATAATGTTTCGGTTGGCAAAGGAACATATATTCGGGATTCTGTAATTCTTGATAATACACGAATTGCCGAAGGTGTGAGGATTGAGCAATCTGTTATTGGAAAAAATTGTCTCGTCGAAGCCAATTCAATAGTGAGTTCTGGTACAGTACTGGGTGATAGAACAACTGTTAGAAAATATTCCCGCCTATAAACTTTATGTGCTTTAGCATCACACTAAATTACCTATGAACACTATTCAAAATAAATCAATTAATGCTATTCGTTTTGGAACTGATGGTTGGCGCGCGATAATTGCCGACCAGTTCACTTTTAATAATGTGCGTCGCGTAGCAAGTGCTATTGCGCAATATGCCTATTCAAAAATTAAACCCGAACTTTGCAATAGGTTTGAGAACCGAGACGAAAGAGACGGAGGCAGTTTTGACGCAAAAACCGCAGATAATGGTTATTCCATTGGCAAGGATTTTGCGGAAAAAAATGTCCCGTATCTTTTGACGAATTCCGAATCCTATTGCAAAATTCGGGTTAAATCTCCTTTGATAGTTGTCGGTTATGACACTCGATTTCTTTCTGCAGATTTTGCTCGTGTTGTAGCTGAGGTGCTTTCAGCGGAAGGATGTACGGTAATTTTAAGCAACTCTGTTCTGTCAACCCCAGCCCTCTCTTCGGCAGTTGTATCAAAGGGTGCATTCGGGGGTGTTATGATCTCGGCAAGTCATAATCCGGCCTCATTTAACGGAATAAAATTCAAAACGGCACAAGGATGCTCAGCCCCTGAATCGGTCACAGACATCTTTGAAAAAAACTTGTCTTCTGATATTAAAACACGGGTTAATCCTCAGCAAAATTCCAAAACAACGTATACCATGGCTAATCTTACTAAACCATATCTTAAGCGACTAACATCAATGGTTGATCTTTCTCTCATTAAAAAGACACCAATGACAATTGTTGTTGATCCTTTATATGGAGCTGGTATCGGATATATGCAATCGCTCCTTGGAAGTTCTAAAATCAACATCATTGAAATACACGGTAATGCGGATCCTTTATTTGGAGGTATTCATCCGGAGCCGATAGAACATAATCTTGGCGACCTCAAATTGGCAGTAAAACAATCCGCCGCCGCTGCCGGCCTTTCAACGGACGGTGATGCCGATCGCATAGGCGTTGTTGATGATAAAGGCAACTATCTGACACCTCATCAGATATTTCCGCTTATTTTATATTATTTGACGAAATATAAGGGGTTAAAAGGTAAGGTTGTCCAGGCATTATCACTTGGATATTTAAGCAAACGCATAGCAGCGGCTTATTCCTTACCATTTGAAGAAGTGCCTATTGGATTTAAATATATAGCCGATCGTATCATGAACGAAGAAGTGCTCATTGGTGGCGAAGAGAGTGGCGGCTATGGCTATGGGAACTACATTCCCGAGAGGGATGGTATTCTAAACTCACTGGTAATTTTGGAAATGTTGTCGACTACAAAGAAATCGTTGTCGGCGCTTATTGATGAAATGCAAAAAGTATATGGGACATCATGTTATATGCGTACTGATTTTGTTAATCCAGGCATTAAAAAGGAAACACTTGTTTCAAGTATAAGGGAATGTGCTCCAAAAACAATTTCTGGCTTTAAAGTGTCTGAAATAAAAGATTTTGATGGAGTTGAATTTGTGCTTGAGAACGACTCTTGGATACTATTTCGGCCATCGGGCACTGAGCCGGTCATACGAGTATACGCAGAATCAGACAATTCATCGTCAACTAAGGCAATGATCAAATGGGGAAATCAGCTTATCAAATCATTAATAAACAAAGCGTCCTGAGTTTTGTATAAATCCTTATCGGTCATTATTTAATGGGAAGCACTACAAATCTTACAAGAAAATTGTATGAAATTATGGATTCCCGATAGGGACATTCTAGGATGACAACTAAAAAAAAGCGTCATTGCGAGGAAGTAGTAGCGACGAAGCAATCTAATAGTTAAGACGAGATTGCTTCACCCTTTCGGGATTCGCAATGACGACAAAAACACAACTCTATTTGTTATTCTCGGTGAAAATTGATTTATGCTAAATCATTTTGTAAAATAGACGAAAATAGGGGGAAGCATGGAAGACATGGAAATATCACTTAATGACATCTTGAAGGTACTAAAAAAGCATTGGAAATTGATTATATTGCCAACGATAGTTGTTGGGTTGTTGGCACACATATATGCGCATAACCTGCCGAAAGAATACGAATCATCAGCATTAATAAAGATAGGGTATATTGGTCAGGATCAGTTGGATTCGGTCGGCAGTATAACTGCAATCATGAGTTCTGAACAACTGCGAAAACAAGTAGCTATCGAGGCTGGGCATGTGAATGATCTTAACTACATACAAGCACTTACAGGCATGGTACAATATTCTGACGAATCTGGAATGCTTAAGATTACAGCAAAGACGCAAAATCCAGTCACAGCAAAACAGTTAGCGGACATTGTTGCAAAAATAGTAATTGAGAGGCACAAAATAGGCTTTGACAATGGAAAGATTGAACTTAATCAGATGGTTAATTTTGTTAAGGAAAACATTAGACCTATTCCATTAAGTAGTGGTATTAGAGAATTCCGACTTGTCCCATCTGAATTAGTAATCACTGCAAGTGTTCCCAATCATGCAAAAGAGTCAAAGATGCCAATCGTTCGTGTCAGTGTTTTGATTTCATTCTTACTGTTAAGCATGCTTGCGTTGTTCAAAGGAAAAGATATCATATCAAAGAAAAGTTGTTAAATTATAAATAAAAAGTAAACTAATTAATTTTCTATTTACATTATTGCTACAACACAAAAATTCAAAGGAGATTTAAGTGTCAAAAGATGAAAAAAACAAAGCATTAGATTTAGCACTTGCACAAATAGAAAAAGATTTTGGTAAAGAAGCGATAATGCGCCTTGGTGAAAAGAAACCCAAAACAAATGTTGATGTAATACCAACCGGTGCTTTGCCATTAGACATAGCAATAGGAATTGGCGGTATACCCCGCGGAAGAGTTATTGAAATTTATGGTCCGGAATCATCTGGTAAATCCACACTGGCACTTTGCATAGTTGCCCAAGACCAAAAACAAGGTGGCATAGCGGCATATATTGACGCAGAACACGCAATGGACCCAGAATACGCAAAAAAACTTGGGGTAGATGTTGACAACCTTTTAATCTCTCAGCCAGACTCTGGTGAACAAGGTTTAGAAATTGCCGACAAACTTATCCGTTCCGGTGCTGTAGATGTAATAATTATTGATTCCGTGGCAGCACTTGTACCCAGGGCAGAAATAGAAGGCGATATGGGTGATGCAGTAATGGGGTTACAAGCTCGTTTAATGAGCCAAGCATTAAGGAAGCTTACTGGAACAATAGCAAAGTCAAATACTTCACTAATTTTCATAAATCAATTAAGGCAAAAAATTGGCGTAATGTGGGGGAACCCTGAAACAACACCGGGTGGGCTTGCGCTTAAATTTTACTCCTCAGTTCGCCTTGATATACGAAAAATTGAATCTGTTAAAAAAGGCGAAGAATTCCTTGGAAACAGAGTGCGTGTGAAAGTTGTTAAAAACAAAGTTGCATCGCCGTTTAAACATGCAGAATTTGACATAATTTTTGGCGAAGGAATTGATAGAGCAGGTTATTTAATAGATATGGGTGTCACTGAAGGGCTTATTGAAAAAGCCGGAACATTTTTCTCTTATGATGGCGATAAAATTGGTCAAGGCAGAGATAATTCCAAAACATATTTAAAAGAACATCCTGAAGTTGCGGACAAAATTGAAAATACAATTCGCGAGAAATACTTTGGCGTTAAAACAGAAACAAAAAATGAAAATACCCATAATCCTCAGCCAAAGCAAGTTAAAAGTTCAAAAAAATAACAACTAAACACATACAAAACGGCATTAAACAAACTTCAAAGTTTTTAATGCCGTTTATTTTAAAAAATGAAAATTGCATACTTTGTATTAGATATCTCATTTCTTGGAGGCATTGAACGCTACACACGAGAGCTGGCTGCATATGTAGCTAATATGGGGCATGAAGTACATATCTACTCATCTACAGAGTGCAACATACCATCAGTTACATCTCATAAAATTAAAGTTTACAGTTTTTTACCTCGGTGGCTTAAAATATTGCAATTTCAGATTACCCTCAATAATAAATTTAAAGATAGTTATGACATTATTCACAATCAAGACACATATACTAAATATGACACAGTAGTAACTGCTCATAGTTGCCATGCGCAATGGGTTAGACAATGTAAAAAAGAATCAATTAAACAATGGCATATTAAAACACTCTATCCTTTGCATTGGGTATTGCTCTATAATGAAAAACGAAGATTTACTAAATCAAAAAGAATTACAGCGGTGTCTCAGAAAGTTAAAGATAAAGTTTGTAATATTTATAATGTAAGTCCAGATAAAATTGATGTTATTTACCCAGGGATTTCATTAAAAAACACTCAATTAAAAAGCAAAGAATATTTAAGGGAAGAACTAAACATCCCTGCAAATGCCTTTATACTTTTGTTTGTTGCCAATGAATTTAAACGAAAAGGACTGTCGGTTATTTTAAAAGCTCTTGAATTTGCAAATAACAAAGATATTTTTCTTTTAATTGCAGGTTCTGGGAAAATTAAGAACTACCTGAATTTAACATCCTTTGACATTAAAAAAGTTAAATTCTTAGGAAAGGTTAAAGATGTAAGTAAGCTCTACGCAGCATCAGACCTATTGGTATTGCCAACAAAACATGAGGCCTTTGGTATGGTTGCAGCGGAAGCGATGAATGAATCTTTGGCAGTTTTAGTTTCAAAACTCGCTGGTGTAGCAGAAATAATAAAAGATGAAAACTGTCTGCTTTACACCCCAGGTGATTATAAGGAACTCTTAAGAAAAATCAATTTTTTTGCATCTAACAAAAATCTTGCTTATGAGTGTGGGCAAAAATTAAAAACAGAAGTCAAAAAATATTCATGGGAATATGTTGCAAATAAAACTATTTTATCCTACCACAAGATAGCTAACAATGCCAAACAATAAAATTTTCTCCAATGTTCTTATCCGCTGGAGCGGAGAAATACTAAGCAAAGGGCTTTGGTTTTTCTTTTTAATATATCTTGCGCGAAAACTTGGTGTTGAGCAGTTTGGGCAGTTAAATTACGCGTTGTCATTTTCCGCATTGCTTATCGTCTTTACTGACTTCGGTACAAACTTATTCTTAGTTAAACGCGTTGCTGCAGAAAAAAACATTGATGAAAAAGAAAATCTATTAAATCAGGTATTATGGTTTAAAGTAATAACAACAATTATTTTACTGTTAATAGCGGTAGTACTGCAAAGACACAATAATATTTCTGGAACAGCAACACTAATTATAACTCTCTCATTTGCAATCTCTGCATTTCTTGACCCACTAAACTCAATATACCGCGCTCATAAACACATTAATATTGAAACATATATAATGTTTTATTGGCGAATTCTAATAGTTGTAACCGGTTTTATCTTAATAAGCTTTCATAATGACATTTTGTATATAGCCGCGGCGCTTCTTTTTTCAGCGATAATCGCTTTGATTATCTCAATAAAAGTGTTAAAAAAGAAATACGGCATTGCAGCATTTCTTTTTCACAAGCTAAACTTTAAACTGTGGCCCAAAATACTGTTCTCATCACTTTGGATAAACTTAGTAATTATTATCACCACATTTATTGGGCGCTACAATGTTCTGATATTACAAAAGTTTTCAACTCCAGATCAGCTTGGTTTTTATGGTGCTTCTTACAAACTTCTTGAGGGAACTTTTTTTATTCCATCCCTGCTTATTGCATCTATTTTGCCTCACTTCATAGAAAGCAATGTTGGCAACACACTCTCTAACTATGGGAAAAAGCTATTTTTTAAAGCATTATACACTCTTGTTTTTTTATCAACACTCTTAGCGTTACCTTTGTTTTTTTTCTCAGATATGGTAATAAAGCTCCTTTATGGCAACGCATATATGCCTGCGGCAATGGTTTTAAAAGTTATGGCTGTTACGCTTATTTTCTTTTTTATAAACGAACTTCTTTATTGCGTTATACTTAGCTTAAACAAAGAGCGTACAGTTGTTATTAACGCATTTTTTGCAATTGTATTATATCTTCCATTTTGTTACATTATTATTCCTTCGCACGGCGCGCTTGGGGCTGCGATTTCTTTGTTTGTAGGACATTTTGTTTTGTGTTTATTAAATTTCTTGTACTTTATTAAATTATATTTTTCAAACAGATTAAATAAAAGTAATCCCTGTTAAATTTAGGAGGTTGTGATTGAAAAAAGCATTATTTTTGAGTTTGTCTGCCGCCATTGTTGTGTTGTTTGCTACATTAACTATAGTTTACTGCGCTGTCCCAAATGAAATAACCTATAACGGCCGTTTAAGAGAGTATGGTCAACCAATAACTGCAACGCGCACTATGAATTTTAAAATATTTGATGATGTAAATGCAGGGGCATCTCCTTGGGGCTCCGGGAATATTTCTGTTACAGTTTCAAGCGGAGTTTTTAGCCACATACTCTCACCACAAAATATTGATTGGAAAAAGAAAGATTATTGGCTTGAAACAACTGTTGAGGGGAAGGTTTTATCGCCAAGGGAAAAGCTTACTTCGCACATTTATGCTCTTCATGCACAAGAAGCCGAAAATATAAACTCCGATTCTAAAGTTAGTTTTTCTATAAACAACACTGAATATATGTCAATAGAAACAAATGGCGAAGCCAAAAACATCACAAACGGAACAACTTATTATATGGTACCACGCGGCGCAATTATTATGTGGTCTGGAACTACAATTCCAAACGGGTGGGCTATTTGCGATGGAAGTAACGGCACACCAAACCTTGAGGATAGATTCATTTTAGCTACAAATAACCTAAATGAACTTACTAAAACAGGCGGTTCTAATTCATATTTATTATCAGTTGCCCAATTACCTGCCCATAACCACACCATTACTGTTGACTCAGCAGGAAATCACTCACATACAGGCACTACTGGAAATCAAAGTCAGGATCATACTCATACAACTAACGGTGTTAGCACAAATCCAAATACAGGTAGTTATCGTGGTATAACTGACGACAATTACAGTTTTGATGGGAATAGAGCGTTGACATATTCAATTACAACAACTGGAGAAAACTCATCTCACACACACTCATTCACAACCGACTCATCAGGTTCTCACACACATAATGCAACTTCAGCAACTACTGGCTCAGGAACGCAAATAGATAATAGGCCAGCTTTCTATAAACTCGCATTTATAATGAAATTGTAACTATATTAGTTAAGTTAAGGCGCATTATGGTTTATACATACAGATATTGAAGTAGGTAATTTATGATAAAAATAGTTGCAATTGCTAATTTCTATACAGATGCTTCCTGGCGAGTGGGATTGCTTGATAAAAGGGAATACCCTGACACCAAAACTACCGTGATCATTCCTTCTTCTGTTGCGCGCAAAAACGCGCATGGATATAACAAATTATTGCAAGATGGTTTTACAACAAAACATTTCAAATCTATTTTTAATTTTCATCATTCAGTGCGCTTATACTTACCTCAATTATATATATTTTTACACCATGAAAAACCAGACATTATATTTGTCACAAATGAACCATGGAGCTTAACCGCATTTCAAATAGTTTTGTGGTGTAAAATATTTTTAAAGAAAACAAAGATAATTGTTTACACAAGCGAAAATCAAACACGCAAATATCCACTCCCTTTTCCATTAATAGAAAAATTTGTTTTAAACAATGTTGATCAAGTAATAAGTGTTACAGAAATAGAAGGAATTGGAATTTTACAAAAAAAAGGATATTCCGGAAAAATTGTTTATATGCCCTTAAGTGTTGACACTTCACTTTACAAGAAACTAGCAATATTTGATTCTATTATAAAACTGAAATTACCTGAGGGGAAAATTGTACTCGGTTTCGTTGGACGATTGGTGAAAGAGAAAGGAATACAAACACTAATTGACGCTTTAGCTTTACTGGGCAATAATTTTCATGCACTAATTATCGGAGATGGCCCATATAAAAATGAATTGCTGAATCATGCAAAACTTAAAAATGTTTTTAATAATATCACATTTACTGGTTCAATAAATTATGATGATTTGCCTATATATTACAATAGAATGAATGTTTTTGTATTACCATCTTTAACAACATACAACTGGAAAGAACAATTTGGAAGAGTATTAATTGAAGCTATGGCTTGTGAAGTCACGGTTGTTGGTTCATCGTCTGGAGAGATCCCAACTGTTATAGGAGATTCTGGGGTCGTTTTTAATGAAGGTAATGCGGATTCACTTGCAAATGCAGTTTTAAAAGCACTAAAGTGTTCTTCGGAGTATGCGGCAAGAGGGAAAGAACGTGTTCAAATAAATTTTTCAAAAAAGGTTGTTGATTCAATTACATACAAGAATTACATTGATTTGCTAAAAATAAAATAATAAAGTTTGTAGTTGCAATCATAGTGTTTAATAACAATTTGTTCCAATGTAATTAGAATAATCATAAAATATTTCATGAAGCAATAAGTAAATATTCTTTTAAAAATATTTCAAACTGACTATTAACTCTACTTTTCCTAATCATCCCATTTAATTATGAGTGGCAATTTATTAGTGCGGTGATGGGAACATTAAGTTACTTATTATTTGCGCATTATTTTCTTATATTGGACTCCTTGTAAATAGCTAATTCGCGGTGACCCATTTGTAATGAACACAAAAGAATATTTTGCACTTCTTACAGCTTTCCCATTTATTTACACAAAAGTTAATAAGGCATAAATTTATGCGCGGGAACAAATTACTTAGATATTTAGATTTTCTTTTTGGTTCGCTTTTAATTTTTTCGCTTGGGGTTTTTATAAGCAAAAAACCAAAGAACCTATTAAAAACACCAAAAAAAATTCTTGTAATTAAACTTTCTGCCGTAGGCGATTCAATTCTTTTGTATCCTGCCTTAAGGTCTTTGCGCCAGAAGTTTAACACTTCAAAGATTTTTTTCCTTGGCACACAAATTAATAAAGAAACTCTTGAAACTTGCCCATTCATAGATGAGTTTATTGAACTAAATTTAAAAAGTGGGCTACTATCTCTTTTGAATTTTATTGTTAAATTTAAAAAAGAAAAAATTGAGCTTTCTATAGATTTTGAACAATGGACACGCCTTACTCCATTAATTTCATACTTTTTAGGAATTAGAAATAGGGTGGGGTTCATAACTGCAGGCCAGCATAGGCATTATTTATTTACTCAGCCACTATTGCACAAAGAAAACATACATGAAGTTGACTGCTTTAATGAACTTGCCAGCTCGCTTGGGGCTATTAACTTAAACACAAACTTAGAGTTTTTTGTAAAACCAGATAGCATTATAAAAGCAAAACAACTTCTTAGCACTTTTGGGATAAAAGAAAATGACACCTTTATTATTTTGCACCCTGAAACTCCATTACATGGCATCCAAAGGCGTTGGCCGGTTGAAAACTACGCTAAACTCGCAAATATTATATCTGAAAACTTTGATGTTAAAATTCTTATATCAGGTAAAACGCAAGAGCCAGAAATTATCAATGTTTTTAAAGATACAAAATGTAAGTGTATGTTTTTGCCAGCACTGTCACTAAACGAAATAGCCGCAGTAATTAAGTATGCCTCGCTTATTGTTTGTGGAAATACAGGGCTAATGCACCTTGCCTCTGCTCTACATACACCAACTATTGCCTTGCATGGACCAACCAACCCAATAAAATGGGGACCTATTGGAGATAATGCTGTAGCAATAAAATCAAAACTTAACTGTAGTCCATGCCTTAGCTTGGGCTTTGAGTATGGATGCAAAAGAGATGACTGTATGCGTTCAATTAATGTAACTGAGGTTTTTGAGTTTGTTAAACAGGTATTGCAAAAACTAATTTAAATTAACCCATTGCAAGCTATGGTATAAATAAGTAAAATAATAATATGAACTATTCACGGAAAGTGTTGCTTTATTTAATCTTGATTGCAATTGATACACTTGCCCTTATTTTATCGGCGTATTTGTCTTATAATTTACGATTTTTTCATATTCAAAACTTATTTCCTACCTCGTTGCCAAATTGGTTTTTTTATCAAAACGCTCTTTACCTTATAATTCCACTTTGGTTGTTTGTGTTTTACAAGTTTAACATGTATAAAGTCGCTTTTCTTCCTGTATTGGATGATTTAATTAGAACCATTCAAGCTGGAACAATTTGTATTTTATTTTTAATTGCAGCCACATTTTTTTACAGGGACTTTTCATACTCCAGAATCACTTTTGTACTTTTCTGGTTAATTTCTCTTATTTTAACTTTTTCACTTAGGCAATTTTTAAGATTGCTTTTCAGCGCGTTTTCCAAATCTATTATTCCAAAAGAGAAAATTTTAGTGCTTGGTAAAAATCAAAAGATGTTGGAGAAAATTTTATCCCGCCATCCAAACTACTTACCGCGCTTTCTTGAATCATGCAATGAAAACAATTTAGACAAAGTAAAAGAAATAATATCTTCCGACGATATTCACCAGGTAATTTTAACAAGCAATGACTGGAGCCAAAACAATCTAATGAGCTTTTATGACTGGTGTGAAAATAACAGTATTGACCTAAAGTTTGTGCCTGATTTAGTGCGCGTCTGCCAAGGTGAAATAATTATTGACTCATCTATTGGAATTCCAATTTTCCATTTAAAACCAGCTTCACTAAGTGGGTTTAACTTTTTATTAAAACGCTTTATTGATCTGGTTATTTCAACTTTTTTACTTTCACTTATTTGGCCGATACTTCTTAGTATTGCCGTTATTATTAAAATAACATCTACAGGGCCAGCCCTTTATTATCACAAAAGGGTGGGCTACAGAAGTGCGACTTTTAATTTTTACAAGTTTAGAACAATGATTTTAAATGCCGACGAACTGCTTGAAAAATTCAAGTCACTAAGTGAACGGCAAGGCCCTGTTTTCAAAATGTCAGATGACCCTCGTGTTACAAAAATGGGAAAAATTCTAAGGCGCTACAGCATAGATGAACTTCCTCAACTATTAAATGTTCTTAAAGGTAATATGAGTTTGGTTGGCCCGCGGCCTCAGGTTTTGTGGGAAGCCGCGGCTTATGACGACTGGGCAAAGCGTCGTTTGCGTGTTCTACCTGGTATTACAGGACTATGGCAAACATCTGGCAGGGCATCGCTGGGTTATGAAGAAATGATTGAGCTTGACATATTTTATATTGAAAATTGGTCGCTTGGCCTAGACATTAAAATACTTTTTAATACCATATACGCCATATTTAGTAAAAAAGGCGCGTACTAGAGGATGCCGTTCCCGTTTCGCATAGTTTGTCATCCCGAAACACAGTGAGGGATCTTGTTTCTATGATTACTATTGGTCTAAGATCTCTCCTCACTTTGTTCGTCGAGATGACACAAGATGAGGGCAATAATTAGGATAACAAGAAATGGTACTAGTGGCCAGTATGAATTTATATTTAAGCTAAACTTAGGAGAATGTGGTGAAAATACTTATTACAGGTGGAGCTGGTTTTATTGGCTCAAACATAGCAGATGAGTACATTAAAAATGGTTATAAAGTTGTTGTTGTCGACAACCTTTCAACCGGCAAAAAAGAAAATATAAACCCAAAAGCAAAATTTTATATGGCCGATGTTTCTGACCCTAAAAAACTTAAAGAAATTTTTAAAAAAGAAAAACCAGACATAGTAAATCATCACGCGGCACAGCTTGATGTACGCAAATCGGTACAAGACCCGACTTTTGACGCAAAAATTAATATTTTAGGCACATTAAATGTTCTCCAAAACTGCGTTGAATTTAAAACTAAAAAAATAATATTTGCATCATCTGGTGGAACAATTTACGGCGAATGTGGGAAAATACCAGCAAACGAAAACACACAAGGCCAGCCGCTTTCTCCTTATGGCATAGCAAAGTTTGCCGCTGAATTTTATATTAAATCTTTTGCTCAATTAAATGGTTTAAAATACACAATTTTGCGCTATGGCAATGTTTTTGGCCCAAGGCAAGACCCTTATGGTGAAGCAGGTGTTGTGGCTATATTTACCGGTAAAATGTTAGAAAATGAAGATCTTTTTATTTTTGGAAACGGAAAACAACTTAGAGATTATGTTTTTGTTGGTGACTTGGTAAAGGCAAATTTGATAGCACTAAGCAAAGGCGACAACGAAACAATAAATATAGGAACGCAAAAAGCAGTATCTGTAAATGACCTCTATAAAGTTATGGCTAAAATTACCGGTTACAAAAAACTCCCTGTTTACAAACCAGCTCGTGCTGGTGAACTTTTCAGGAGTGTATTGGCAATAAATAAAGCATTGAAAATATTAAAATGGAAACCCGAAACAACTTTTGAAAATGGACTAAAAAACACTATAAAATTTTTTAAAAATAGGAAGTGTATCTAATGAAGGCATTTGTTATGGCAGCAGGCGCTGGCACTCGTTTAAGGCCTTTAACCCTGCAAATACCAAAACCAATGGTACCAATTGCAAACAAACCTGTAATTGAACACACCATAGAAAACCTTGCCAGGCATGGCTTTACCGACGCTGTTTTAAACCTGCATCTATTTCCTGAAACTATAAAAAATTATCTCGGCAATGGCAAAAAATATGGCATTAACTTGCATTACTCATTTGAAAAGAAGCTAATGGGCACTGCTGGCGGGCTAAAAAAAGTTGAGCAATACTTTAATGATACCTTTGTAGTAATGTCAGGTGACGGTTTTACCGACATTAATTTAATAAAAGCAATATCTTTCCATAAAGCAAAAAAAGCATTAGCAACCATTGTGCTAAAAGATATTGATTCTCGTTTTGACTATGGCATAATATTTACAAATAAAAATGGCAGCATAAGTAAATTTGTTGAAAAGCCAAGCTGGAGTGAGGTTTTTGCATCAACTGTAAATACTGGAATTTATATTATTGAACCAAAAGTTTTTGAATATATTCCAAAAAATAAGGTTTTTGACTTTGCAAAAGACCTTTGGCCGCTACTACTTAAGAAAAAACTCCCAATTTTTGGATACGAAACAAATGAATACTGGGCAGATGTTGGCAACATAAAAGAGTACCGCAAAGCCGCAAACGATGCCTTAGAACAAAACATTTGCGTTAATATGCCAGCACCACAAGTAAAAAAACATATTTGGATTGGCAAAAATACCAAAATAGATAAGACAGCAAAAATTATTGCACCTTGCATAATTGGCAATTTCTGTACGATAGAAAAAAATGCAACAGTAGGCCCATGCACAACTATTGGCAACAACTCTAAAGTTAGCATGGGCTCGAAAGTTTCAAACTCAATTTTATGGGATAATACTTTTATTTGTAAAAATGTTATACTTAATAATTGCGTGGTCGGTAGTAAAGCTAAAGTTTCAGATGGCATATTAATCCATGAAGGAACTATATTAAATCATTAGTGTGCGACTAAATTTACTTTACAACAATAAATGTGAAATTGGTTTCAACATAAAAAGCTGTTATTCCTGCTCCCGATTAAGGTACTCAAAGGTAAACTCCAGCGGGGATGATAAAATGTGTCGGACAATAGTGATGTTAAATATATAATAATTAAAAAGGAGCGGTGTTAAAAATGAACGGGCATTTAAAAGGTAAAGATTTTGTTTTCACATCTGAGTCGGTAACAGAAGGTCATCCAGATAAAGTTTGCGACCAAATATCCGATGGGATACTTGATGAAGTGTTGCGCCAAGACCCTAACGGCAGAGTTGCATGTGAAACATTCATAACAATGGGTTTGGTAATTGTTGGTGGGGAAATTACCACAAAAGCAAGCATTGACACACACAAAATAGTACGAGAAATAATTAAAGAGATAGGATACACCGACCCAAAATACGGCTTTGATTATGAAACCTGTGCTATATTAAACGGCATTCATTCCCAATCACCAGATATTGCCCAGGGTGTAAATACAGGCGGTGCCGGCGATCAAGGGCTTATGATTGGCTATGCCTGCAAAGAAACACCCGAGTTTATGCCTTTACCAATAGAGCTTGCTCATAAATTAACCTTACGCCTTGCGGAAGTTAGAAAGAAAAACATTCTTAAATACCTTGGGCCAGATGGTAAATCGCAAGTTTCTGTAGAATACATTGACGGCAAACCTGCGCGCATTGACGCAGTTGTTTTATCTTCTCAGCACACAGAAGATATTCTTGATAAAACTGGTAAACAAATAACAAAAAAATCTAAAAAAGAAATGATTGATAAAATAATAATGCCGGTTGTTGGAAAATGGGTTGATGCAAAAACAAAGTATTTTGTTAACCCAACCGGGAAATTTGTAATTGGTGGGCCGCAATCTGACACCGGAATGACTGGCAGAAAGATAATTGTTGACACATACGGCGGCATGGCAGCACATGGAGGCGGGGCATTTTCCGGTAAAGATCCAACAAAAGTTGACAGAAGTGCCTGTTACATGGCACGCCACATAGCAAAAAATGTGGTTGCATCTAATCTTGCCCAAAGATGCACCGTTCAACTTGCTTATGCAATCGGTATTGCTGAGCCTGTTTCTGTAATGGTAGATACGCATGGAACATCAGCTATATCAGAGAAAGAGTTAAGCCGTATTGTGCGTAAATTATTCCCGCTTACACCAAATGGCATAATCAATTATCTAAAGTTGAAAAGGCCAATTTATCGCAAGACCGCTTCTTATGGCCACTTTGGCAGAAAAGGGCCGGAGTTTACATGGGAAGAGTTAAATCAAGTTGAAAATTTAAAAAGAGCCGCAAAATAACCCTCCCCCTCACCTCAATCCTCTCCCTCGAGGGGAGAGGAAGCCCGAAGGGCAGGTGAGGGTGATGTAAAAGTATCGTTGAATGTGGTTGAGGGCAAAAATATTTTGACCTCTGAAGTCATGGACTTAAAAAGAGTTTTATGACCGGCAAAATATAAAAATTAACAGGAGAAATTTTAATGAAATATGATGTTAAAGATATTGCCTTAGCAAATTCAGGAAAAAACCGTATTGAATGGGCAAAAAGAGAAATGCCTGTATTAAGTCAAATACAAGAACGATTTTCAAAAGAAAAACCATTGAAAAATATAAAAATGGCTTGTTGTTTGCATGTTACGGCAGAAACAGCAAACCTGGCAATAGCCCTAAAAGCAGGTGGCGCCAATGTGCTTCTTTGTGCCTCAAACCCGCTTTCAACTCAAGACGATGTAGCGGCTGCGCTTGTAAAACATTATGGCATAGAAACATACGCAATAAAGGGTGAAGATAATAAAACATACTACAAGCACATAGACGTGGTGCTAAAGCACAAACCGCAACTAACTATGGACGATGGGGCAGATCTCGTTTCAACAATTTTTTCAAAAAAACGTGAGTTGCTTAAAGATATAATTGGCGGGACAGAGGAAACCACAACAGGCGTTGTGCGCTTAAAAGCCATGGAAAAAGATGGCGTTTTGGCTTACCCAATTATTGCGGTAAATGATGCGCTTACGAAACATCTTTTTGATAACCGCTATGGAACAGGTCAGTCAACACTTGATGGCATTATTAGAGCAACAAATCTTCTGCTTGCTGGCAAGAATTTAGTTGTGCTTGGCTATGGCTGGTGCGGTAAGGGTGTATCTATGCGGGCAAAAGGGATGGGCGCTAATGTTATAGTTACAGAAGTTGACCCTCTTAAAGCAATTGAAGCCACTATGGATGGGTTTTTAGTTATGCCTATGGCAAAAGCCGCAAAAATAGGCGATATATTCCTTACAGTAACAGGGAATCTAAATGTTATATCGGGCATGCATATGAGTATAATGAAAGATGGTGCTATTGTGGCGAATTCAGGCCATTTTAACGCGGAAATAGATATCAATTATCTTAAAAAAACAGCATTAAAAAGCCGTTTAGTGCGTCCGTTTATTGAAGAGTTTACACTTAAGGGTGGAAAGAAAATTTACCTTTTAGCCGATGGCAGGCTTATTAATTTGGCAGCCGCTGAAGGCCACCCAGCAAGTGTGATGGATATGTCATTTGCTAATCAGGCGCTTGCTTCAGAGTATATTATAAAAAATTGTGCAAAACTTGAGAAAAAAGTATACTCAGTGCCAGTAAAAATAGACCAAGAAATTGCCCGGCTGAAACTAAAGGCAATGGGTATAGAAATTGATAAATTAACCAAAGAACAGGAAAAATATCTTGTTTCTTGGCAAGAGGGGACTTAAACAGATTTGATAGTTGAATTGCTGTAAAAATTACGCGGGAGGTATCGTCATGAGAAAAGCTGTCAAGTTGTTTTTGCCGTTATGCGCTCTTGGACTGTTTGTTTTGTCTATGAGCGGTTGCGGTAAATCAAACATTTTTTCTTGGGCAAGAAGTGCCGGAAGCGGCAGCAGTATAGATTCTGTTATGTCAGACGGTTACGCCGCACTAAGCGAAAAAAATTATGCCAAAGCTCTTGAGTATTATGGGAAAGTTCTTGATGCTGACCCAAATAACTCTGAAGCAATTTATGGTTGGTCTGCAGCGAAGCTTGGCGATTCTGGCCTTGATGTAGCATCAATTATCGCAAATATGGTACGCCAGCAGGGTTCAGGTGTTATTCACTTATCACCAGCTCTTTACTCCGTGGCAAAAGAGGCACAATCGTCATCAAACAATTTGCTACCAGAAACAATTGTTGCAAACATCACTAAATACAAAGATGCAATAAATGAAGTGCTTGCGGCAAACAAACTGCCCAAAATTATTAATGCCACAGCAGACGGCAAAATATCCTTTGACAACCCCGATGTTAACATCAACGCTTCATTTTGCTTGATTTTGCGTGCAGCAATGACTCTAAATGATTATGTTGAAATTTCTGATGATTACGGCACATCTACTATTACTAGTACGGTACCCCAAAATGTAGCTGAAGATGCACTTAAAGATATTGCTAGTGCCTACAATTTGTTCTTAAGAGCTATGACTAAGTTAAATTACTCTGATGACACATCAATTGGACAAATGAAAAAAGATGTTAAAAAACTTTTTGACAACCTCAAGAGTGACCTTAACATTACAAATATAGACATTGGTACAATTTATTTATAAGAACTTAGGAGGGAAAAAAATGAAAAAACTTGCTACATTATTAAGTGCTTCGTTGTTTTGTCTTGCGCTTTTACAATCGGGGTTATTGGCTACTGAAAACTCTATAAAAATAAGGGGTGCAAGAGCACTTGGCATGGGCGGTGCATTTACTGCCATAGCTGATGATCAAAATGCATTTTTTTATAACCCTGCTGGAATTACACAAAGAACGGGGAGTTTATTTACTTTGTTTGATCTTCCTCTTTCAATAACTGACGATTCAATTCAGTTTATGAACTTTTACAACGACAATCAGGATGGATTGAAAAATTTTGATAAACTTACACCAGCGGCTCAAAGTGACCTGATAAATAAGATTAATAACACAGCTACAAAGTACCGTACCCGCCTACGCTTTGGATTTCCAAACACTAACTATATTTCAAAACCAGGTTTTATCTCTTGGGGCCTTGGGGTATTTGACCAGGCAGATATTGGCATACAGCTGAAGCAAGGTTTAATTGTGCCAAACATAGACATTTGGGGCAATATGGATGTAATTTTAGCCGTGCCACTTGCACATAGGTTTGATGTTTTGCCTTTTAATGTGCCTGGCAAGCTTTCTGTTGGCGCAACCATAAAAGATATTATGCGTGGAAGAATAGAAGAACTTAACAAATCAATTTTAGAGTTTGAAAAATTTGACCCAGTATTACAGCCCGGCAATGGCTATGGTATGGACCTTGGTACACTTTATCAGTACAACGAGCAATGGAACTTTGGATTGCAGATTATGGATCTTGGTGGTACATCAATTAGCTATCCAAAAGTAGAAACCACAAAAGATGGCATAACAACAGTTAAAGATGCATTCACTGGTGTAATTTATCCAGTATGGAATATTGGTGCCGCGTATGTTCCTAAAAAAATATACTACTGGCCTGGAAGATATATCAACACTCTTAATCGCCTTCAACTTGCAGCCGATATTGATGATGTTTTTAGCTCTCAGGAACCGCTTTCACAAACCTTCTGGAAAAAAACTCACATTGGTGCAGAGTTTAGATTTTCAACACTTGCCTTGCGTGTGGGCTTTAACTCTGGCTATCCAACTGCTGGTTTAAAACTCGGAATCCCATATTTAGGTTTAAACCTTGAATACGCTTATTGGTCTGATGAACTTGGGCTTTTTGCTGGCCAAATTCCAGAATCAAACCACCAATT
This sequence comes from Endomicrobiales bacterium, assembly GCA_023228045.1. Lineage (NCBI taxonomy): Bacteria > Pseudomonadati > Elusimicrobiota > Endomicrobiia > Endomicrobiales > Endomicrobiales bacterium. Next base: position 39,830 of record JALOBY010000002.1, read on the forward strand.
AAGCATATCTTTCAGGTGGGGTAACGAAAAAGGAAAAGCATTTGGATCTGATGCAGTTGTTAAGGAAAAAAAGACAGAACCTATTAAAACACTAACAAAACCAACCACAGCACAGTTAAGTATTCCAGCTGTTTTACTCTCTACTCAAAGTGCTGTTTCAGTATCAAACCAGAACCAAGTTGGCGTATCCGTTTCAACTGCAACTGTTGCACCTATTATAGTTGTTCCAGCACCGTCAAAAGTAAAAGATGATGCTAAAGCAATAATAGAAAAACCAGCAACGGCCGCAAAAGAAGAAATAAAAGAACAAATTAAGAAGAAGTAAATCTTATTAATAGATTATTAACCAGCAGACGGCGAGCAATTACTTGCTCGCCGTCTTGTTAGAACCAGTATTTTGCAATAAGATTTGGCATGCCCTACGACAACCCGCCTTTGGCGGGAATTCGTCAAAAGATACGGGACATTTTTATCCGCCCACCCTTTGGGCGAGGTCTCGCCCGCTCATAAGAGCGAGGCGGACATAAAACCTTGCAAATGGAATTACCATTCTCTGCGGTTTTTGCGTCAAAACTATCTCCGTCTCTTTTGTCTCGGTTCACAAACCTATTACAAAGTCCAGGTTGAAAAAAATATGCGCAAAATAATATTTTTATGTTTTATTCTTCTATTTACTGTAACCATTAGAAACTATGCGGTAATGCATTTAGATGGGAAAACACCTGGGCCGACTGACTACACACGCCCAACAGAAAAACCAAAATTCACTGTACAAATAATAAAAACCATTAGCAAAAAAGTTATTACATCACCATCAGGCACAAAAAACATTGCGGTTATTTTGGTTGACTTTACATCGGCGGCGGTGGTTCCGGGGGAGGAAGTCCCAACAGGTGGAGTTTTTCAGTTTTCTGTTGCTGATATAACTGGTATAAATACAACTATTGATTACTTAAAAGGTTTTTATACTGAAGCATCTTACGGCACACTTACACTTAACTTTACCTATTTTTATAACGGCGGATCATCTGCATCACCACTTAGTGGAGCAGAAACACCATTTACACTTCCAAATTCTCTATCATATTACGGTTCTAATGATACAATAAACGGAAGCCCGGGCTTAGTGAACTTACTTACCGATTCACTAAACGCAACCCCGCCAACACTTAATAGCACTACATACGATGCAGTTATTGTACTACACGCGGGGTATGGTAATGAGTCAACAAATAAAACCGGAGATATCTGGTCTGCGGTAGTACAAATAAGCACACCAGTTAATGGTTTTAATGATGGAATACTCCTGCCTGCAAGAGAAAGTGACACAAGCCCAATTGGTGTAACCTGCCATGAGTTTGGTCATATTTTAGGATTCCCTGACATTTATGACACCATTACTGGAAACTCAAAAGTTGGCAATTGGTGCCTAATGGATCATGGCACTTGGGTAAACTCAGGGTTCACCCCTGCACCGCCAAGCGCATGGTGTAAAAAATTAATTGGCTGGATTAGCCCGACAGAAATTACACAACCACAAGAAATAAGCAGTATTTTGCCGATAGAAGCAAGTACAAATACAATATATAAAATTCCAGTTCTTGGAAGTTCCACGGAATATTTTTTAGTTTGTTACTCATCAAAATCGCTCTACAATGTAAATCCGCCTGGAGAAGGTGTGGCAATATGGCACATAGATGAAGGTACAATTGATGGAAGCACACTTCAAACACGCGTTTTACATAACACAATAAACAATCTAAGTCATAACACCGTAGATATCGTACAAGCCGACAACTCGCCCCCAAAGTATTCTCCATATGGGGACTCTAATGACCTTTGGCCAGGAAGTCGCGGGATATTTACAACGCCTTATTCAAACTCTTACTCCGACGTAATTTCAGGCATTACAATTGCAAATTTTGCGTTTTCAGCCGGTAAAGCAAGTTTTAATATAACTCAACAACAAGTTGCTGCACACAGTGAAATAACAAAAGTAATATGCTATCCAAACCCATCGGGGACTGGCTATTACCACCCAAAAAAATTGCAAGGAATATTAACAACTATATCTATGAATTTTTCAAGACCACCACAAGACATAAGCATTGCTATTTATAATTTAAATGGAGAGCTTGTTAAATTTGAAAATGGTTTTGCAAAAATGAATTTAAATTTCTCAGCAACCAGTGATTTTAACTTTGTTTATGAGTATGATTGGAATGGGAAAAACGACAGTGGGCAAGATGTTGCCCCAGGTTTATATCTTTACCGTGTGAAAGCCGACTCGCAAATAAAATTTGGAAAGCTTGCGGTAGTTAGATGAGAAAAAAATACGACTATTCAATTCTATAAATATTTACTTCTTAACCCTTGCAACCAAAATTAAACCAAATATTCCAAACACTATATTACCAATCCATGCGGCAAGCATAGGTGAAATAATGTCGTTTTCTCCAAGTGACTGCCCAGCAGCCTGAGCAGCCCAATACACAAAGGCAAAAATAAGAGCAATCGTAAAACTAATAATTTTACCGTGTGTTTTTCCAAAACTCAACGCAAAAGGCAAACCAATAAGTATAACTATTATATGGCTAAAAACAGCAGCAAAACGCTGATGATACTGAATTTTTTCTTTTGTATTATCCGAGCCAATAAGCTCAAGTCGCTTAAGATAAGTGTTGTACGCGCTAACACTCAACTGCTCGGGGCGTACGCGCAAAACATCAAAATCTGATGGGCTGAAAGGGAGCGCAAAAGGTAATGTTAAAAAATACTTTTCACTCCAAGCATTGCCGCTAAAAACTCTTTCAATACCATTTTCAAGCACCCAACCATTACCATTCCAACTAGCACCACCTGCAACAAACTGCTTATTTAATTCCATATTGTTGTCAAACACATCTATAACAAGCTTACTCATTGTTTTATTAATTAGCGACACTTTTCCAACTGTCATTCTTGCTTTACCATCATCAAAACTTACAAGCAAATTTGTTCGTTCGCTAACGCTACTTGGCTTTTCATTTCTTATTTTTTCTGTCTTAATTTTTTCCGCCATACCAACACTAAATGAAATAAACCTTCGCGCAAATAAAACTCACAAACTCCAATTAGAGCACCCATTAGCAAAAAAAGAACAACAACTCTCCATAAGTTTATGCCAGCCGCTTTAAGCGCTGTTAATTCATTATTCTTTACCAATTGACCTACGCAAAACAATACAGCAAGTAAAACAGAGACAGGCAAAACCTGAATAGTCCACCATGGCAGGTTGCAAAGCAGGTAGCTTAAAACTGGTATAAGTCCAGCTTTAACTTCCATATAGTAATTTAACTCTCTAAAAAATTCAGATATAAGCACCAGGGTGCCAAAGGCAATAGAAGTTACAATAAGAGGTTTTAGAAACTCTTTTGCTATGTACCTATAAAGAATCAAGCGCTACCTCCGCAACATTTTTCGCCATAAAAAAACTCCACTTGAAAGAACCACCACATTGGGCAGCCAAAGCACCAACGCGGAAGGCAAAATATTCTTTTCACCCGCATTTATGGAAAGAACCAGCAAAATATAATAAAGAAAAATAACAACCAAACTTAAACCAAACCCAATTTTACCACCCTTTTCTACACTAATAGCAAGAGGTATACCAACTATCAAAAAGCAAAATGGGGCAAACGCAAGCACATATCTAAGCCAATACTCAGTTTCAAAAACAGCGACAGGCAATTTTAATTTCTTGTAGCTTTTTATCTCAGAAAGTAGTATTGGCGAAGGCATTTCACGCAATGAAACACTTGCAGGTACAGCATCTTTTGTTATTGGAATTTTAAATTTATAAGTATCAAACTTAATCAACGAAAGGGTATCTAATTTTTCAGGGTCTGGTTTTTGTAAATACCCCTTAATTAGGGAAAAAATAATCTCATTTTCACTTGCATTCACATTTGCCAAAGAGGCACTGATACGCAATGGAGCCCCAAGTTCAGATTGCGAGAACTTGTAAATATTTACTTTTTTTAGCGTGTTGCTAACTCTGTCAACACTTTCAACATAAATTTTATAGTCGCCCAAAGAATTAATAGAGCGCTCCTCAAATTTAACAAGCGGCCTTTTAGTAAGTAATTGTACATAAAGTTGCCTAAACTCCCTATGAGTAGCAGGGGAAACAAAGTGATTGTAATATACAAGAACAAAGCAAAGAATTATCACTGCCAATAAAACACTTTTTGTAATTTCAAAGACATTAAAACCAGCCGACCTAATTGCGGTTATTTCATTGTCCTCGCTAAAACGGCCAAAAGCAAGCAATGTGCCAATAAGCACAGCCATAGGAATTGTCATGGAAAGAATGTTAGGTAAAGCCAAGGCAAACAGTTTTATAACTGTAAAAGCAGAAACACCCTTTCCTAAAAAAAGATTGATAAGCTGGAATAACTGATCAATAATTAAAATAGAAGTAGTTATTAACAAGCCAAATAAAAATGCTTCGGTAAACTCATGAAGTGTGTATTTGTGAAGTATTTTCATATAATTTATATGAATTATACAAAATTTTTTTGTAAACCAAACAAAAAGATATATAATTGGCAAATTAAATGAAAAAATTATTCTTTATTGCTCTTATCGCAGGTATATCGTTGGGGTTATTTATCCAACCCCTTTCAAGCAAGTATTTTGGCACAAAAAAAATCTATTCAATTTTAGGGCCTGACAAAGATGCACTAATAGAGTCTGCAACCAGCCAGAAAAAAGAAATAGTAGTCAGCCAAGAAAAATATATACTTGATATCCCTACTACTACAACCGCTGGAACCGCTGGCAAAGAACTTGCGACTTTTGTAGAAAATAGCAACTTTTTTAAATACTCTCCAAATCGCTGGCGCAAACTAATGCAACAACTTAATAACCCTGCACAAAGTATAAAAGAAACAACCCTTATTTCTTCAGGCACAAAAAAACTACCTCCACCTATACCGCCAGGCCTTACCGTAGAACTGCCATACGAATCACAACTTTCAATATCCGGCAGAAAAACTATTGGCGTTACATTCAGCTCTACAATGTATGACAAACCCGATTCTCAAAAAAGAATAAACTCGTCGTCACTTGCCATGAAACAAGAGCTACAGGTGCGCATAAACGGTAAAGTTGGAAGAAAAGTGAATGTTAATGTTGACTTCGACGATACTACTGCCGATAAAAGAGATATATCTGTTGTTTACAAAGGCGACCCTGACGAGGTAATTCAGGAGGCTGCATTTGGTGATATATCAATGACATTACCTGCGACAGAATTTGTTGGATATTCAAAACAACTCTTTGGAATAAAAGTTGATGCCAAACCAACAAAAAATCTGCGCACAATAGGTTTTTTTAGCAGAACAAAAGGGCTCTCAGAAGTAAAGCGATTTACTGGTAATACAACGCTTAACCGTCGTTTAATTGCCGACAACTCATACATTAGTTACAAATATTACAACTTAGTATTAAACGGTTCGTATAAAATTAAAAGCGGCACTGCTAAAATTTATAAAGATGATAGAAATATTGTAAACAACAATGTAACAACATCAACCAATACTACTGTAGACATAATTCCGCTTACAGGAGGCACAACCAACTACACTGGCGATTTTGACCTTCTTGTGCCTGGCCAAGACTATACAATAGATTATGACAGAGGAATAATTGCTTTTAGAAATCGACTTGAGGCAAACTGGGTTATCGCGGTTGATTATCAAAAAGATGACAACACATGGCTTAGCGCGGACACAGGCCAATGGAAAGTAATAAAAGATGGCAACAACAATGTTAATTATACGCGCGAGCTTAAAACATTTTACAGCTTAGGCAACTTAAAAATAATAAGAGACAATGGGCGTGGAAACTTTATTTTACAAGTGCAAGACCTAAATAACACTCAAGTTACAACAATTGATAATGGCTCAACACAAAAGACCGTACCCTATTACCCGCAAAATATAACTGTTGACTTTGACAACGGTATTTTTAACTTTGAACCACCGACTGGCAAACCATTTCATGACGACCTCTACACATCAAACACACATAAATACAATATATTAACAGAGTATAGTTACCGCAACAAAATACTTACGCTAAGGCCTGGCATAGTACCACAAAGCGAGCATGTAACTTTAAATGGCAAAACACTACAGAAGGATTCCGATTATTACTTAGATTATGACGCAGGAATTATTACTTTTTACAATGAGGACAATATAAAAGAAGACTCTGTAATTGAAATCTCATACGACTATGCGCCTTTTGGAAATGCTGGAGGAGATACACTTATCGGACTTCGTTCTGAACTTTCATTAACCAAAAATATTTCTGTTGGCTCAAGTTTCATTTATGATTTCGCCGCTCAAAGCGCGGTTGTCCCTGATATTAGAACAACTCCATCTAGTTTACAGGTTTTAGAAGGTGATGCAAAAATTTCTGATATAGATATACCGGGCATAGGTGTAAAAGTATCTATAGCCGGCGAGTATGCCAGCAGTGAAAGAAACCCCAATGTAATGAACAAAGCAATTTTAGAATCTATGGAAGGGGTAAAAACAGAAGACAGTGCATCATTAAACTATCAAAACTGGCAACTTGCGAGCAACCCATCTGGTCAAAAATACTTCTCAAATGCAATAACAGTTTCAAATGAAGACATATCAAAAACAGAAATAAATCCAAATCTTGTACTAAAAACCGACGAAAAACAATCTGTACTTGATCTTAATTACAACCTTACAAACTCAAACGAAACATCAATAGTTCAAGTGCTTTCCAAGGTTGGCAATGACTACTCAAAAAAACAATTTTTGGAGTTCTGGCTCCAAGGCGACGGGAAAGGAGCTCAGTTTTTAGTTGGCTATGGTTCATTTAATGAAGATGTTGATGGAAGTGGTGTTTTGAAAACAGAAGATCTTAATCACGATGGAACACTTAACTTTGGGGAAGATATTGGCTGGAATTTCATAAACCCAGATAATACTTCAACACCTATAGGAAGAAATAACAGCTTACTTGATACGGAAGACCTTAATGGCGATGGGATATTAAACAACTTCGACACAGTTGTCAATCAATTTGGAGCCGCGCAAAATAATTACTCAAAAACACTTATAGATGTGGACGGAAATACATATAACACGGTTACATGGACGGGGTGGAAACACTTTATTATTCCTCTCAATATAACCGCTACTCAGCTGACCGATTGGCAAGTTATAAAGCAAGTGCGTATAACTTTGCGCTCATCAGGAAATAATGAGTCCGGCACTCTAAAGCTTGCAAAATTATCAGTGTCCGGAAACCGTTGGGAACAAGGGACCAACTCGTCGGTTATTGGAGCAACACTTACAATTTCTGCAAAAAACACGAATGACGATATTGATTACAAAAATAACTCGCTACTCACAAATCCCGACTATTTAAATCTATACGACATAGCAAACCAAGACTTAACAAACTACACAGAGCAAGCACTCGCTTTAAATTACTCTATTAGTACATCTTCAAATGTTGATCTTTCTGCACGCTTGCCTTATTCAACGGCTTATGACCTTTCAAATTACCATAATTTAAAACTATTTGTTTACGCAAAAACGGTTAATCTTGGTGATGTATTTTACATTCAAGCAGGCAATGACACAAATTATCTTGAATACACAATACCTATAACATGGACTGGTTGGAAACTGTTAAACATTGAACAAATTGATACAAACGGCGACACAAAACCAGATCTCTGGCAAACCACATACCCTGCATCAAGTATAACCGTTGTTGGTTTACCATCTTTGCAAAATATAACCCAAATTAAACTTGGTATTAGAACAACTGCTGGAACCAAAAGTGGAGAAATATGGGTTGACGAAATACATATGACAGAGGCTTGGTTAAAAGAGGGCTATGCCTGGCGTACAAATGCCGATTTTCTTGTACCTGAGTGGGCAACCTTTGGCGGTAAGAGAAAACAAGTAACCAAAAACTTTGAAAGCTTTTCTGCTGGCATTTACAACCGCGACTTAACAGAAGATAGCGCCTATTTTAACCTAATGAAAGTTCCGTTAATGCCCATAAGTATGCCAATAAATACAGCATTAAGCAGAAGCGTAATCCTTACACCATCTGTAATTGAAAATCAATCAGACCTTGTATCAATTTTAAACGAAGGAAAGATTCTTTCATACTCTGGTTCTGGCGGAACATCTTTTTCACTTGGTACAAACTTACCGAGTTTTTCCGGAAACTACACAAGAGCTATTAATGACTCGTCACAGTTAAATAGAATTCAAGATGATGAAACCCTAACTGGCAATGCAAGTTATTCTTTACCAGTACGGTTTATTGTCTTACCCACTGGAATTTCTGCAAACTACAGCATAACAAATTCATTTTTACGCCCTTGGCAAGAAATTAAGGGCAGCACAGATACAGCATTTTTAGGATTAGATGCATTTAAAGAATACCTTAAACTCACCAATTACAACTCTCTTGACATAACAGAAACATGGAGCGGAAAAACACCTTTCCAGTTTTTCAATGGCTTTAATTTTACGCCAAACTATACGCTTACAAAAGTAAAAGAAAAAAACCACTTGATCAATTGGGAGTTTAACAAATCGGCTAACCAAACAGTTGGCGCAACATCTAACTTAAGCTTTGCCAGCTGGTTTTGCCCAAGTTTAACCTACTCTATAAGCACAAATGAAAACTACAACATTGCATACAACACCACAACTGCCCCAGCAGTTTACCCCGGCAATGTAAAACTTATAGAAAGAGCAAGCAATGCTGAAGTTGCGTTAAATTTTAATATGCGCGAAGTTACTAATTTTAAATTCACCAGATCACTTGGGTTTTACTCAAACTACAAAATTCAAGACAACGATTCTTACAATAATGTTCCTGCTACATACACTGCAATTGGCTTTGATAATCTCTGGGTGCGCAACAGCCCACTTGAACTTGACACAACAAATTACGCATATCTTAAAAGCGAACTTCACAGAGATGATGTTAGATTAAACTGTGCTTATAATCCATTTGAGGCCTTAAATTTTAGCGGCAGGCTATCACCACTCAATCTGCTTTCAACTAACTTTACCTATACAGGAACCAGAGAACAAAGTTGGGTTACAGGAACTCTTAAGGAAGTGGTTACACGTGTTTGGCCAGACCTTACAATAACAATGAAAAATTGGGAAAAATTCTTTTTTATTGAGCGCTGGGTTAGCGACTCGCAATGGAATATAAACTTTAGAGACAAATATACTGAAACAATAGATGTATCAAACAATACAGATAAAATACTCGGAACTAACTTTGCCTTTTACTTAGTAAAAAAAATAGACCTAAACATCGGGGCAAATGTTATAGATGATAAAGATTTTGACTTTATTAACAATGTTATAACAAGGAAAGCCCAAAACATTACATGGTCAACACAAAGTGGCTACACCTACAAACAATGGCGCTTTGGACTGCGTTATGAAAATGGACAAAGCTGGCAACGCGATGGTACAGAAAAGCTTACACAACAACTACTTACAAATATCTATACAGCCCAGACAAATTTAGACATTTCGTTTCCAAATGGGTTACCAATTCCATTTACAAAAAAAACCCTTCCTCTTACAAACAGAATGATTCTTAGCTCAACATTTAAATACACAACAACAAACTCAAGTTTAAATGTTGAAATAGACAACAAAAATATTTACAGTTTAAACCTAAGCGCCGATTATGAAATATCGCAAAACTTCCGCACTACCATCGGCGTTGGGTACAGCAAAACAGAAAACCGAGTTGTCCCAGATGACAACTACCAAACAATTGAGGCGTCTGGCCGCTTAACAATACAATTCTAATTTAACAATGAAAAACATTTCACTAAATAATATAAAAAATAAAATAATTAATTTTATAAAAAAGCTTTCCTGTGTTTTATTTCCAATAAGTTGCACCATTTGCTCAAAAATACTGCCGAGCAATGATTACACACGACTATGCGATGAATGTGAAAAAACTATTAAAAAAAATTCAACGCTATTCTGCGTACTTTGCGCTCTTCCGTTAGAACACGGCGGTATGCATTGCCCAACATGCATTAAAATAAAAAACACACCTTATGAATTTATCCGTTCCGCCGGCATATATGAAGGACCCCTTAAAAAATTAATAATTGGTTTAAAGTATCAAACAAAACATTATTGCGCGCGAGCGCTTGCTAAACTTCTTGCCCAAACATATAGCCAATACTTCAATGATAAATGCATAGACCTGCTTATACCAACACCAATGCACCCATTAAAAAAACTATTTCGCAGCTACAATCATTGTGAACTCCTAAGCAAAGAACTATCTAAACTTATAAATATTAAAGTATGTAATAACACACTTGTAAAAATAAAACATACCCGCAGCCAGGCAAAGTTAAAAAGGGCACAACGTTTAAACAACCTCAAAAATGCTTTTAAAATAAATAATTCTAAAACGATAGAGCAAAAAAACATACTACTTATTGACGATGTTTGTACAACTACCGCAACAATACACGAATGTGCCATAATCTTAAAAAAAGCTGGAGCAGCAAAAGTTTATGTCATAACAGTGGCAAGAGATATTAAACACTAATTAAGCCCCAAATATAAATCTCTTAAAAACATACAAAATTTGACACAGAAAAATCTTTTTTATAACATCTGCAACTAATAATACCGCAATGGTGCGGAACAAAAGAAATAAACTTCACGGAGGAAACAAATGGCAGTTAAAGTTGGTATTAACGGTTTTGGCAGAATTGGAAGGCTTGTTGCAAGAGCACTTATAGAAAGAAATGATAAAGACATTGAACTTGTTGCAATTAATGACCTCACGGACGCAAAATCAAACGCATTACTATTTAAATATGACTCAGTGCACGGTCAGCTTGCAGGCGAAGTAAAAGCAATTGGCGAAGAAGAAATTTCGGTTAACGGGAAAATAATAAAAGTTCTCAAAAAAAGAGATCCAGCCGAACTTCCTTGGAAAGACCTTGGCGTTGACATAGTTGTTGAATCAACAGGCCTTTTCACAATAAAAAAAGATGGTGTAAACAAAAAAGGTAAAGAAGTGCGTGGAGCAGAAAGCCACATCACAAAAGGCGGAGCAAAAAAAGTTATTATTTCAGCCCCGGCTCAAGGTGAAGATATAACAATCGTCCTAGGTGTAAACGAAGACAAATACGACCCAAAAAATCACCATGTTGTTTCAAATGCCTCGTGCACAACAAACTGTCTTGGACCAGTTGCAAAAATTATAAATGACAGGTGGGGAATTGAAAAAGGTTTAATGACAACCATTCACGCCTACACAAACGACCAAAAAATTCAAGATATGGCTCACTCAGACCCAAGAAGAGCGCGTGCCGCAGCGCTTTCAATGATACCAACATCCACTGGTGCTGCAAAAGCTATTAGCCTTGTAATTCCTGAGCTTAAGGGAAAACTTGATGGTTTTGCAATAAGAGTTCCAATTCCAAATGTTTCAATAGTTGATCTTACTGCAAAACTTGCTAAAGGTGCAACAGCTGAAGAAGTAAATGCAGCTTTAAAAGAAGCCGCCGCTGGCAAAATGAAAGGGATACTCGGCTACAATGAAGATCCTCTCGTTTCAATTGATTACAACCACTGCCCTCTTAGCTCAACAGTAGATGCAAAACTAACAAAAATGTTGGGTGATGACTTTATAAAGGTTATTGCTTGGTACGATAATGAGTGGGGTTATTCAAACAGAGTAGTTGACCTTATAAAATATATGATTGGCAAAATGTAAAAAATTTTTTCCAGAAGGAAAAATGAAAAAGACAATTAAAGACATTGATGTAAAGAATAAAAAGGTGTTGGTTCGTGTTGACTACAATGTTCCTCTTAACGATAAACTTGAAATAACAAGTGATAAGAGAATTGTTGCGACACTTCCAACCATTAAATACCTGCTTGAGCAAAATGCGGCAATAATTCTTATGTCGCACCTTGGAAGGCCAAAAGGTAAAACTGTAGCATCTATGAGTTTAAAACCTGCAGCCATACGGCTTGGGAAACTACTCAGTAGAGAAGTTAAAATGGCTCCAGACTGCATAGGGCCTGAGGTTTCTAAATTAGCAAATGAACTTAAATCAGGGGAAATTTTATTACTTGAAAATTTACGATTCCACTCCGAAGAAGAAGCTAACGATCCAAAGTTTGCCGCCGCACTCGGCGCGCTTGGGGAAGTTTTTGTGCAAGACGCTTTTGGCACTGTGCACAGAGCCCATGCGTCAACTACCGGTATTGCGAATTTTGTTAAAACAACAGCTGCTGGCTTTCTTGTAGAAAAAGAACTTAAGTTTTTAGGTGAAGCTCTTGAAAACCCAAGACACCCATTTTTGGCAATTCTTGGCGGGGCAAAAGTATCCGACAAGATAGCCGTAATAGAAAATCTTCTTACAAAAGTTGATGCCTTAATAATTGGCGGAGCCATGGCTTATACATTCTTAAAAGCCAATGGTGCAGATACAGGCAATTCATTAGTTGAAGCCGATAAAATTGAAACCGCAAAAGCACTTATCATCGCTGCCAAAAAGAGAAATATTAAATTACTATTGCCAATAGATAATATTGTTGCAGATAAAGTTGATTTTGCTACTAAAACCATTGCACACAGTTCCGTGCTTAAAGAAACAACTGATGCAAATGTCCCAAGCGGTTTAATGGGCTTAGATATTGGTCCAAAAACAATCGCACTGTTTGCGCCTGTTATAGTATCTGCAAAAACAATTGTTTGGAATGGTCCAATGGGTGTTTTTGAAATTGATGCTTTTTCAAGAGGAACAATTGAGGTTGCAAAATACGTTGCTCAGGCAACTGATAATGGCGCAATATCAATTATAGGTGGTGGTGACTCAGCGTCTGCTGTTAAAAAAGCTGGTGTTGATAAACGAATCACTCATATTTCAACTGGTGGCGGGGCTTCACTTGAGTTTCTTGAAGGTGTGCCTCTTCCTGGCGTTGCCGCACTTGCAGATAAATAATTATATTTGCATTTGAAAAGGTAATCTGGTAAAATATAAAAATCATGTACTTCTTTTTACTTGTCGTTCATCTAACTGCCTGTATATCGTTAATTCTAATTGTTCTTTTACAATCTGGGAAGGGCGGTGGTTTATCTGGTCTTATGGGTGGCGGCGGCGGATCTGAGCAGATTTTTGGCGCTTCTACCGGTATGGCCTTTGTAAAAAAGGTAACTGTTGCAATGGCAATTACCTTTGTACTAACCTCTTTGCTTCTTACAATTGTAGTTTCAAGAAAAGGACTTTCAACTGTAACACGCCAGTACCAACCCACTGCACCTATTAGTGCTCAGGCGCCTGCCCCACAGCCAAATACTGCGCCAGCAGCACCCAAGGAGCAACAGGTACCAGCGCAGAGCGGTAATTAATACACTTTGTTTTGGACATTTTTGCTGGGGTGGCGGAACTGGCATACGCGCACGTTTGAGGGGCGTGTCCTTAACAGGATGCGGGTTCAAGTCCCGCCCCCAGCATAAGACTTTGAATTGGGTCATTATCAAAAGGAGAGAAAAATGGGCGATGTTTTATTTAAAAGAACTGGCAGGCTTTTTGCGCGGCCATCTTTCATTGAAGGAGCGTCTAGAGTTCTAGATTTAGGTTCAACTTTAAATGAATATAATTCAAATTTAACCACTGAAGAGGCCGACTCAGCCGCTATTCAAAGTGATTGGTATGCGGTTGGTGACGACATCCTAAATGCTATGACTCAATATCAATACCATGGATAAAGAAGAGACACCTTCAAAACTTACAAAATCAACAATAGAAATAAGGAAAGAACAACACTATTCTGGCCCGTTGCCTCCTCCTGCTATGCTGGAACGGTATAACCAAATTGTACCTGGTGCTGCAGAAAGAATCCTCAAGATGGCTGAATCTCAGTCAGCTCACCGTCAAAATCTTGAAAAGACAGTCATCAAATTTGACACACGTAATTCAACATTAGGTGTCATTTGTGCACTTCTCATTGCTCTTGGTGGACTATTTCTTGCTTTTTATGCTATTAGAATGAATCATGTTAAAGCAGGAGTAATAATAAGCACAATAGATATTGTGGGTTTGGTTTCAACATTCATATATGGTACACAAATTAGACGTCAAGAAAGAGAAAAACGTAATAAACAGCAGTAGATGTCTTAATGTAGAGAATATTGCGGGTGTAGTTCAGTGGTAGAACGTCTCGTTGCCAACGAGAAGGTCGTGGGTTCAAGTCCCATCGCCCGCTTTTAATAATCTCAAAAAAGCTAAACAATCAAAAATATAAATTTAGGAATTAATAAAATAATTTGACCAACAAATACTTGTTGGTCTTTTTTTATTTTCTTTAAAATTTGTTATAATTCAAGAAGAAGTATACACACACTTAATAGGGAGAGTTCTATACTATGAAAAAAGACCTTTTTAATCTTGATCAAGAAAAATATACGGTTAAAAACTCAAGGTCGTATGTTGTAATACCTCAGTTGCCAAAAGCTCTTAAACCACTTTTTAATATTGCATATAACTTGTGGTGGATCTGGAATAGCGATGCAATTGAACTTTTCCGGCGAATCGATCGTGAACTTTGGGAAAAAAGTTACCACAACCCCATAAAAATGCTTGGGTTGGTTGAACAAAACAGATTAACTGAGCTTGCAAAAGATTCAAGTTTTATGTCTCACTTAGAACGTGTTTCTGCAGAGCTTGAACACTACATAAAAAGTTCCACTTGGTTTGACAACGCATTTCCTCAAAATAAAAAAAATATAATTGCATATTTCTCTACCGAGTTTGGAATTCATGAAAGTTTGCCAATCTATTCTGGTGGGCTTGGCATTCTCTCAGGTGATCATCTTAAATCTGCCAGCGATATGGGACTCCCATTAGTTGGTATGGGCTTATTATACCGCTATGGGTACTTTAGCCAATATCTAAATATTGATGGTTGGCAACAGGAAGAATATATACAAAACCATTTTTTGCGTATGCCTATAGAGCGCGTCCAAAATGACGATGGCAAGCAAATAATAATTTCAGTTGATTTACCATCTGGACCGATTTATGCTCAAATTTGGAAAATTCAAGTTGGCAGAGTATCACTTTACTTGCTTGACACAGATATAGATAAAAACACACTGGAAAACAGAGAAATTACTGGGCAACTTTATGGCGGCGACAGGGATATGCGTATTCGTCAAGAAATACTTTTAGGCATTGGCGGCATAAAAGCTCTTAAAGCCCTAAACATTGAACCAGCTGTTTTCCATTTAAATGAAGGGCATTCTGCATTTCTTGCAATTGAATTAATTACCAACCTAATGCATGAAAAAAAACTATCATTTGCCGAAGCGCTTGAAGTAACAAAGGCTTCTTGCGTTTTTACGACGCACACACCAATAGCCGCTGGAAACGAAGTATTTAACACTTCTTTAATAGACAAATACTTTGAGCAACATTACAAAAAGCTTGGCCTTAAAAAAGATGAATTTATGGCTCTTGGCAGAATTAATCCAAAAGATGAAACCGAAAATTTCTGTATGACAGTGCTTGCGCTTAAAACAACAAGCCATGCAAACGGCGTTAGCAAACTTCATGGTACAATTTCAAGAAATATGTGGAAAGATATATGGCCAAACTTCGCACAAAGCGACATTCCAATTACACACATAACTAACGGTGTACATCCAAACACATGGATTTCATATGAAATGGCCGAGCTTTTCAACCGCTATATGGGTTCAACATGGAAAGATGAACCTGCCGACCAAACAATTTGGCAGGGGGTTAAGAACATTCCAGATGCAGAACTCTGGAGAAGCCACGAACGCAGAAGAGAACGCTTAGTTTCTTTTGCTAGAACAAGGTTAAAAGAACAACTCATCAGGCGTGGGGCTTCCATAAGTGAAATTAATGCTGCCGACGAAGTTTTAGACCCAGACGCACTTATAATTAGTTTTGCAAGGCGCTTTACATCTTATAAACGCGGCACACTTATTTTTTCAGATTTTGACAGGTTAAAAAAAATGCTGACCAATAAAAACAGGCCTATTCAATTAATTATCGCAGGTAAGGCTCATCCACACGACTCATCAGGCAAGGAATTTATAAGACAAATCATTCATATTTGCAGAGACCAAGAAGTACGCAACAGAATTGTTTTTATTGAAGATTACGATGCAAATGTTGCCCACTATTTAGTACAGGGCTCGGATGTTTGGCTAAATAACCCGCGCAGACCGTTTGAAGCATCTGGAACAAGCGGTATGAAAGCCGCAGTCAATGGAGTGCTTAACTTAAGTGTATTAGATGGCTGGTGGTGCGAGGGGTATAATGGAGAAAATGGCTGGATTATTGGTTCAGGTGAAGAATACGCAAACCAAGAATACCAAGATGAGGTTGAAAGTAAGGCTATTTATGACCTTTTAGAAAAAGAAATTATCCATGAATTTTACCTTAGAGGTTCAGATGGTTTACCTCGCCTGTGGATAAATAAAATGAAAAAATCTATGATGACAATTAACCCAATTTTTAACACAAACAGAATGATTGAGGACTATACAAGAAAGTTCTATACACCGGCCATTGAACAACACTTTAAATTTGTAAATAATAACTATGCAGTTACAAAATCTTACACTCAATGGAAAAACAATGTTTCAACAAACTGGGATCAAATTAAAATATCAGAGGTGCAAGATAATCTAACACAAGATATTGAAATAGGCAAGGATTTTTCTGTAAAAGCAAAAATTTCACTCGGGCAGCTCAGTGTTGATGATGTTTATATCGAGCTATACTTTGGCTACCTAGACTCAAAAAATAGAATGCAATCTATGATTGAAAGTGAAATGAAACTTTCTGAAAATTTACCTTCAAATACATGTATTTTTGAAGGTGTCGTAAAAGGTGACCGCATTGGCCACTGTGGCTATGTTATACGCATACTGCCAAAATTTGAAAATAAAAAGGTTTATATACCAAACCTGATTTTGTGGCAATAAATAAAATGGCCGCTCCTCAACGCTTTTTAAAAAACTTTGAATTGATAATTTTTGATTTAGACGGCACAATTGCTAACACTTTAGAAGATATAACTTTATCAGTTAACGAAGTTCTCGCTAATTTTAATCTGCCAAAATTGCAGCTAAAAAAAGTACGCACGCTAATTGGCAGCGGTGTACCATCTCTTATGCAAGGAGCGCTTGCCACAAACAACAAATACAAAATAAATAAAGCCAGCAAGTTGTTTCTAAGCAGCTATTCAAAAAATCTTCTTAAAAAAACAAAACTCTACTCTGGCATCTTAAAACTTTTAAACAAGGTAGCATCAAAAAAACTTGCCATAGTAACAAATAAACCGCAAATGCATACAAAAAAACTGTTAGATGCGTTTGGTATCGCTAAATACTTCCAAGTTGTATATGGCGGAGACACTTTTAAACATAAGAAGCCACACCCAAAACCAATTACAAATGTTCTAAAAATACTCAAAGTAAATAATTCAAATGCCCTGCTTGTAGGTGATGGCGTAAATGATATATTAACCGCAAAAGCTGCAAATATTGCCTGCGCCAGCGTTGGCTATGGTTACTGTGATAAGGATGAATTATTAGCGCTTAAACCAAATTATTACTTTGAAAGCGTCTCTGAACTTTATAAGTCGTTTTAATTTCATCTGAATTAGAGGAGAATTTATGTTTGCCATTAAGCTACTTAAATCAATTGTCAACATTTTACAATCTGAAATTTCACCAAACCAAATTGCGGCAGGGGCAGTGATTGGAGCGTTAATCGGCCTTACCCCAGTATCAGCTTTGCATATATATTTTCTTTTTTTTCTTATGCTTATTTTAAATGTAAATATCGGCTCAGCAATGCTAAGCGCAATGGTTTTTAAGTTAATCGGTATGTTAATAGACCCAATATCAGATAAAATTGGATATTACCTCTTAGTTAGCAACACGTCTCTTAAAGATTTTTGGACAAACCTATATAACACACCAATTGTTCCTTTCACACATTTCAATAATACGGTAGTACTTGGCAGTTTTGTCGTTGGAATATTGCTTGCACTACCAATTTTCTTTCTGTCAAAAAAACTGCTTGTTATATATCGTATCCGTTTAAAAGATAAGGTCGCGAAATGGAAAATTATGAAAGTGTTTAAGATAACCAGTATTTACAATGTTTATGATAAACTAAATAAATAGGGGTAATAAAATGCGTTGGAAATTTGTTATACCTGCCTTAATATTAATAGCCATAATAATCACCTTTAATATCATATTCCTTGATGCACTGCTTAAAAAAGCATTCATTGCCTCGGAAGAAATGGCTTTTGGCGCAAAGGTTGAAGTGCAATCGCTAAAAACTAAATTTGGTAATTTGTCAATTAAAATTGACGGCCTGCAAATTGCCGATAAAAACGATTATTGGAAAAACCTACTTGAAGCTAAAACAATTTCTTTTGCTCTAAAACCACTGCCACTTCTTTCAAAAAAATTCATAATAGAAAAAATGTCTGTTGAAGGTGTAATGTGGCAAACAAAAAGAAATACATCTGGACAATTACCGCCTAAAAAAATTAAGAAATTTAATAAAACAAACAAAAATTCTCTTTTAGGCAAGCTTGTTAATTCGCTTGCTCAAAAAGGAAAATCTGAAATTATACAGCTGCCGGCTGTTAGCGCACTTTCAGATGCACAAAAAAACCTTAAAAATATTTCTATTAATACAGTTATAGACCCCGCACAAATTCAAACGCTCAAAGAAATTGATACTATGAAAGCTGATGTAACGAGTAAATACGTAAGTTATCAATCAAGTTTCTCTAACCTTAATATTAATGCAACTATTGAATCAGCTAAAAGTGCGCTAAATGGATTATCTGATATAAAAGTTGACTCACTTGGAGGCATAAAGGCCATAAAAGATAAAATTGATTTAGCCCTTGCTGCTAAAACTACAGTTGAAGTAAAGTTAAATGAATTTAATTCTCTAAAAAGTAGCATATCAAAAGATATAATCACAGAAAAACAACTGACGGAAAAAATAGCTCAACTTACAAATGCCGATGTAACAGGATTGATGGATAAGTTAAAAATACCAGAGGTATCTTTTAGTAATATATCAAAGGCACTTTTTGGTCAACTTTGGATAAACCGCGTTAATTCTTTAATTTCATACGTTGAACTTGCCAGAAAATATATGCCACCCAAAAAAGCTAATACAAACATAATATTAACCCCGAGCCGTATGAATGGAACAAATGTAAGCTTTTCTAAAAAAGATAACCCGCCAGATTTTTTAATTCAGCAAATATCACTTAGTGGAACTACTCAAGGACCCGGCAAGGAAATGCAACTTGGAACAATATTTAGCGGAAATATTTTAAATATAACATCTGACCAGGCACTTTTAGGCAAGCCAACGATATTTAAAATTTTAGGTAAGCAGAACTCTTCCCTGTTAAATTTCAATGGAACTTTTGACCACAGGATTGATCCTGGCAAAGATGTCATTAACGCGACATTAGAAGGCCTTAGTGTTGATGCTTTTGGGCTTCCAAAATCTGAGTACTTACCCGAGTTTTCAAATGGGGAAGGTAAAATAAATACTTCTCTAACATTAACAGGAGAGGAAATTGACTGCAAAATTAAAGTGGTTTTGAATAAGCTTACTGCAAAAAGAACATCATATAAAGATAATGAAGAAGTGGCTGAAATTATTGACTATCTATGGGCAGGAATAACAGATATAGTTATGAATGTTTCTGCAACAGGGGAAATAGATAATTTAAAGTTTGATGTCTCTTCAAATTTAGACAGAGTACTTTCAGAGCGTTTAAAAGCTCTCTTTGGTCAAAAAATTAATGAATATAAGGCACAACTAACACAAAAAGTGAACTCCCTGATTGCATCTAAAAAAGCTGAGCTTCTTGCAGAATTAAACACAAGAAAAAATGAATATCAAAAACTAATTGATGAAAAACAAAATGAATTGAATACTCAGATTGAATCTATAAAAACTCAAGTGCAGGCAAAAGAAGATGAAATAAAGAACAAAACCGAAGGTGAAAAGCAAAAAGCGCAAGAGGAATTGCAAAAACAAGCACAGGATAAGCTTAAAGATCTCTTTAAGTAAAAAATTTGGCTTTTAAGCACAGTTTTTTGTAAAATCAAAAAATAAAATTATATAGATAACTATTATGCAAATTGATGGTAAAAATAAAAGGATATCTCGGAAATGAAAGCATTAGTTCTTGCAGGTGGCAAAGGTACCCGCCTAAGACCCATAACCCATACATCCGCAAAACAACTTATACCAGTCGCGAATAAACCTATTTTATTTTATGGCCTTGAAACTATAGCGGCAAGTGGTATTACTGAGGTAGGTATAGTAGTTGGAGATACAAAAAACGAAATAAAAACAACTGTTGGCGATGGAAGCCGCTGGGGAATAAAAGTTACTTATATTGAACAAGACGCCCCACTTGGATTAGCCCATGCTGTAAAAATTTCAAAGGATTTTATTAAAAATGACTCTTTTCTTATGTTCCTTGGAGATAACCTTTTAAAAGACGGTGTATCTGCGATTGTAGAATCATTTATAAAAGACAAACCAAACTCTAAAATACTTTTAACAAAGGTTGCAAATCCGCAGGAGTTTGGTGTTGCACAATTAAAAAATGGAAAAGTAGTAGCGCTTGAAGAAAAACCAATAAACCCAAAAAGTGATCTTGCGCTTGTAGGAGTTTACTTATTTGATAGTACAATCTTTGAAGCCGTAAACAACATAAAACCCTCAAAGAGAAATGAACTTGAAATTACAGATGCCATTCAATATCTAATAGACAATGGCTATAAAGTTGAGCCATATATAGTAACAGGATGGTGGAAAGATACAGGTAAGCTTGAAGATATGCTTGAAGCAAACCGTCTTATACTTGGCGGGATGGACAGAAGTATTAGCGGAACCGTAGACACCCTTTCAACAATTGAAGGCAATGTTGTTATAGAAAAGGGTGCAAATATTAAAAACAGTTGTATTCGTGGACCATCAATAATAGGAGAAGGTGCAAAAATAACAAATTCTTATATTGGTCCATTTACATCTATATATTTTGGAACAAATATTGAAAATAGTGAAATTGAACACTCAATCATATTAGAAAATTCAACAATTAAGGGTGTTAAGCGTATTGCCGACTCACTAATTGGGCAAAATGTAAACATTTCTAAGACTGAAAAGAAACCAATCTCTTATAGAATAATGGTTGGCGATTCTTCTAAAATTGAAATTATTTAAAACCAATAAATAGGAGCTACTATGATAGATGGAGTTAAAACAAAACAACTTAAACCACTCTGCGATGAACGCGGCCGTGTAATGGAGATGTTTCGGTCTGACTGGGCGGAGTTTATTAACTTTGGCCAAACCTATATGACTTCGGCATATCCTGGCGTTGTAAAAGGCTGGCACTATCACAAAAAACAAACTGACACTTTCATTTGCATTAAAGGAATGATGAAAGTAGTTCTTTACGATTCAAGAAAGAGCTCAAAAACAAAAGGTGAAATAAATGAATTTTTTATTGGTGAGCATAACTATATGCTTGTTCAAATTCCGCCTTTTGTCTATCACGGTTTTAAATGCATAAGTGAAACCGAAGCTATAATAATAAATGTGCCAACAGAACTTTATAACTACAAAGAACCCGATGAATACCGCAGGCCGTTTAATACAAAAGAAATACCTTATAATTGGGAAAGGAAAAACGGATAATAAAATGCAATTTAAAAACATACTTGTTACCGGCGGGGCTGGTTTTATTGGCTCAAACTTTATCAACTATGTTTTAAGTGTCAATTCTAAAATAAAAATTGTTAATTTAGATAAACTTACATACGCAGGCAATCTTGAAAATTTAAGAAATGTTGAAAAAAATCCGCGTTATAAATTTGTTAAAGGCGATATTTGCAACACAAACATGGTTAATAAACTTGTAAAAAATTGTGATGCAATCATTAATTTTGCGGCAGAAACACATGTTGACAAATCAATTCTTGAGGCAGGAAGCTTCCTAAATACCGATGTTTTTGGCACATACACCCTGTTAGAAGCCGCAAAGAAACATAAAATAAAAAAATATATTCAAATATCCACCGACGAAGTTTACGGCAGCATTGAACGCGGTTCATTTACCGAAAGCAGCCCTCTTTTGCCAAATAGCCCCTATTCATCCGCAAAAGCGTCAGGAGACCTGCTATCAAGGTCTTATTTTACAACCTTCGGCCTTCCCGTAATTGTTACGCGCGCCTCAAACAATTTCGGGCCTTATCAATACCCTGAAAAATTAATACCGTTATTTGTTACAAATACAATTGAAAACAAACCGCTGCCACTTTATGGTGATGGGAAAAATGTTCGCGACTGGCTCTTCGTGCAAGATCATTGCTCGGCTGTTTATACTGTTCTGCAAAAAGGCGTTCCCGGCCAGATTTACAACATTGGCGGTGGAAATGAAGTTACAAACATTCAAATTACAAAAGAAATATTAAATATGCTCGACAGACCTCAAAGCCTTATTAAACCCATAAAAGATCGCCCCGGACATGACAGACGATACTCTGTTAACTGCTCCAAAATAAAAAAAGAGCTCGGGTGGAAACCTCAGGCAAACTTTAAACAGGCACTCAAAGAAACCATTGAATGGTATGTTGCAAATAAGCATTGGTGGGAAAAACTAAAAAATAAAAGCTTCAATGCATATTACAAAAAACAGTATAAAAATAAATGAAAATAATTATAACCGGTGTAACCGGTCTACTTGGCAACCAACTTGCTAAAACACTTATAAATAATCATAGCGTTATTGGTATATCCAAAAGTAACATCTCTCCAATTTGCAAAACAATTAATGTAGATATAACTGATGCGATAGCAACTTATAATGCTATTACAAAAGAAAATCCAGACATTGTAATTCATTGTGCTGCGCTATCAAATGTTGATGAGTGCGAAAGAAACCCGCAAGAGGCATATAAAATAAATGCGCTTGGAACAAGAAACATTGCCGTAAGCTGCCAGCGCTTTGACACTAAACTGCTTTATATCTCAACTGATTATGTTTTCACAAGCCAAAATACAATTTCAGGTGGCTTTAATGAATTTGACACAACAAATCCATGCAACATTTACGCGAAATCAAAACTTGCCGGTGAAAACTATGTAAAAGAACTACTTAATAAATTTTGGATTGTTCGTACCTCTTGGCTTTTTGGCAACGGCAAGGCAAACTTTGTAACTCAATTTTTATCAAATATAAAAGATGGCAAGCCCTATAAAGCCGCAACCGATATGATAAGCAGTCCAACATCCGTATGCGAACTTTCAGAAGCTATATCCATCCTTATAAAAACTGATCTTTTTGGCACTTATCATTTATCTAATTCTGGTTTTGCGTCTCGTTATGAAATTGCGCTATATTTGGCAAAACTGTTTAAAGTGTCTGAAAATAAAATAACAAAAACTACCTTAAAAGAGCTTTCACTCCCGGCGAAGCGCCCAAACTTTTCAGGGTTAAATAATCTTGTATGGGCGTTAGAGGGCTTTAATAAATTATCAGCATGGCAAGATGCCATTGAAAATTTTGTATTTGAAAATGGGGTAAATAAATGAGAAATATATGTGTTGTAGGCACTGGTTATGTAGGCCTTGTAACCGGAGCATGTCTTAGCGAACTTGGGCATAAAGTAACCTGCGTTGATAAAGACAAAATCAAAATAGCACTTCTTAAAAAAAATAAAATTCCAATTTATGAACCGGGTCTTTTAGAACTTGTGGTAAAAAATTCAAAAACAAAAAGATTGTCATTTACGACATCGTTAAAAGATGCCATAAAAAAATCTGAAATAATATTTATAGCTGTTGGCACGCCACCAAACCCCGACGGATCAGCGGACCTTTCTTTTGTTGAGTCAGTTGCAAAAGAAATAGCTTTAAATATGAAAAGCTACAAGCTTATTGTAGATAAATCAACAGTGCCTGTAGAAACAGGCGACTGGGTTGAGCATACAATCAAACGCCTTCTAAAAAAGAATATTCCTTTTGATGTTGCATCAAACCCGGAGTTTTTGCGTGAAGGTTCGGCTGTTTATGACACATTTAACCCGGATAGAATTGTAATTGGCGTAAAATCTAAGAAAGCAGAGCAGTTGTTCCGGGAAATATACTCACCACTTAAAGCAAATATATTAGTAACAGATATAAAAAGCGCGGAGATAATAAAACATGCGTCAAATTCATTCCTTGCAATGAAAATTTCGTTTATTAATGCCATTGCAAACATCTGTGACAAGGTTGGGGCCGATGTTTCAAAGGTGGCTCAGGGCATGGGGATGGATAGAAGAATCGGAAAAGCATTTTTAAATGCAGGCATTGGCTTTGGTGGTTTTTGTTTTCCAAAAGATATTGAAGCTTTTTTGTGGATCTCTAAAAAAGTTGGGGTTGAATTTAAACTGCTAAAAGAAGTAAAAGAAATAAACGAGAAACAAAAAGAACTAATTGTAAAAAAAGTGGAAGAAGTGCTTTGGATACTTAAAGGTAAAACAATAGGCGTATTAGGGCTTGCTTTTAAACCAAATACCGATGATATGCGTTTTGCCCCATCAATAGACATTGTAAATATGCTCAAAGCGCATGGAGCAAAAATACAGGCATTTGACCCGGCGGCAATGCCCAAGGCAAAAGAATTTTTAAATGGAATAAAGTTTTGTAAAAATGCGTATGAAACGGCTAAAGGTGCAGATTGTTTGCTAATTGTTACCGAGTGGCAGGAGTTTAGCGAACTAGATCTGAATAAAATAAAAAAATTGCTCAAACACCCTATAATTATTGACGGCAGAAATATATATGAACCTGCTATAATGAAAAAGTTGGGATTCACTTACAAGAGCATTGGGAGACCATAATATGAAAATTGTTATTACCGGCGGGGCCGGTTTTATTGGCTCACATTTATGTGATTATTTTATCGCTAAGGGTCACTTTGTAACCGCGATAGATAACCTAATAACCGGAAGTTTAGAAAACATTGAGCATCTTTTTGGAAATGATAAATTCAATTTTTTAAAGTATGATGTCACCAATTACCTGAGTGTTTCAGGCAAGGTTGATGCTATACTTCATTTTGCCTCACCTGCAAGCCCAATAGATTATCTGACACATCCGATTCCAACACTAAAAGTTGGTGCTCTTGGCACACACAAGGCACTTGGCTTGGCAAAAGATAAAAAAGCAATTTTTATGATTGCCTCAACCAGTGAAGTTTATGGCGATCCGCTTGTAAACCCGCAAAATGAAAGTTACTGGGGCAATGTTAACCCTGTAGGCCCTCGCAGTGTATATGATGAAGCAAAGCGCTTTGCAGAGGCAATGACCATGGCATATCACACCTATCATAAAATGCCTGTCAGAATTTTAAGAATATTTAACACCTATGGACCAAGAATGCGCGCTCGAGACGGCAGAGCTGTGCCTGAGTTCATTAACCAGGCGTTAAGAAATAAACCCTTAAATGTATTTGGTAAAGGCACTCAAACCCGTTCTTTTGGTTATATATCAGATTTGGTAGATGGTATTTACAAGCTTTTATTATCTAACCACAACCAACCAGTAAACATTGGAAATCCGTCGGAAATTACACTTAATGAACTTGCAAAAACAATTATAAAACTTACAAACAGCAAATCAAAAATTCTTTATAAACCATTACCGATTGACGATCCAAAAGTGCGCCGACCAGATATAAGCAAAGCAAAAAAAATACTAAAATGGGAGCCAAAAGTTGCCCTAAAAGATGGACTTAGAGAAACAATCAGCTACTTTAAAACAAAATTATGAAAACAACTATTAAGCAGGTTCAGACAAAACAAGACTTTAAAACTTTCTTAGATTTTCAAAAAGAAATCTATAAAGAAGACAAATTCTGGGTACCAATGCTATCTGAAGACCTTGAATTCACACTTGAAAAAAGCCCTTTTTGGGAGCATTCAAAAAAAGCCCTATTTCTTGCTTATGATGAAAAAAATAAGGTGGTTGGCAGGATTGCGGCTATAATTGACAGCAATTTTGTTTCGTTTCAAAGTCAAAATACAGGTTTTTTTGGTTTTTTTGAGTGTATTAACGATCAATCAGTTGCCAAAGCACTTATTGACTGTTCAAAAGAGTGGCTTAGAAAAAATGGCATGACAAAAATGCTCGGTCCAACAAACCCATCAACCAATGATGAATGTGGTTTTTTGTTTGAAGGTTATGGCTCAATGCCACGCATAATGATGCCATACAATCCATCCTATTACCATACACTAATGGAAAATTGTGGGCTTAGCAAAGCAAAAGATCTATTTGCCTTTGAAATGAATGTAAATAATGCGCCTGTTGAGCGATTAGAAAGAGTTGTTGAAATTGCAAACAAAAAAACCCCGGGCATAACTGTAAAAAAACTTAACCCTAAAAATTTTAAAGCAGAAATAGATAAAGCTATAGAAATTTATAACTCTGCATGGGAAAAAAACTGGGGTTTTGTACCATGGACAACAAAAGAGTTTCAAACAATAGCTGGGCGTATGAAACCGCTTTTTTTGCCAGACACCACATTGATTGCGGAAATTAACAACAAAGCCATTGGAATGCTTATTGCAGTACCCGACTATAACTTTGTATTGCATAAAATGAATGGCAAAATGTTTCCTTTTGGTTTCATTAAGTTTTTATACTATAAAACCAAAATCAAAGATCTGCGTTTGATGATAATGGGAATTAAAAAGGAGTTCAGGCAAAGGGGAATAGAAGCAATAATGTACCTGGAAGCATTAAAAAATGCTCGTTTGCTCGGTTTTCAAAAGTGCGAGTTCTCATGGGTACTTGAAGACAATGTTATGACAACCCGAGCCGCTGAAATGATGGGTGGAAAGCTTTACAAAAAATATAGAGTATATGAAACAAATATTTAACCCAAATCTAGCATCCTATTGCAAAATCTGGGTTTACTAATGGAGGAAAGTAAAATGGCCACAAAAAAAGCATCTGCAAAAAAGACCACAGCAACAGAACTCAGTAGTCGCAAAACTTTGGCAGAAAAAAAATTAGTTGTTGAGCCAAAAGGTATTAGTGGGGCATATGTTGTAATTGATTTTCCTATTGAGTCAGAATTAATTTGCGCAAACCACTATGCCCTCAGAATTGGTTCTTCAAGCCATGGTTATGCCGAAGTTTCGCTAAATAATGGAAAGTGGCTGCCAACAAGAAAGAGTGCCGGTTACTGGTGGTTCGACCTATTTAACTTAAGCACTGGTCAGCACACAATTACTGCCCGTTTATGCGACAAATCCGGCTCAACAATTGCTAAATCAATAACCAGGAACTTTACAGCTAAATAAGTCTTTTTAAACAAAAACTAAAATAATAACTTCTACGGCTTAATTTTGATTACAGGATCTTTTAATTATGGGTTCACGAAGAAATTCTAGAGAAACGGCCTTACAGCTACTTTACTTATGCGACACCTGTTCGCTTGACCCCAAAGAGGCAATAACGATAATAAGTAACAGACCAGGGTGTGAGTTAGACCACTTCGGCAGAGATCTTTTTGAGGGAACTTCAGAAAAAAAAGAGTACATTGACCAACTCATAAGCTCTGCCGCGGAAAACTGGGAAATGAGTAGAATGGCAACTATAGACCGCAACATTCTACGCCTTGCGACATTTGAAATTACTACAACTGTTGAAACACCAATAAATGTTATCATCAACGAAGCGGTTGAAATAGCAAAAACCTTTTCAACAGCCGACTCAAGCAAGTTTGTTAACGGCATTTTAGATAAACTTAAAACCACAAGGCCGAAACACTCACAAGTAAAAAATGAAGTTAAATGACTCCAAAACCTATCAGGAAGCCAATGCTATTCGCCAAGAAATTCGCAGGCATGACTATCTTTACTATACATTAGATAATCCTGAGATATCAGATTACGACTATGATATGCTTTTTAAGCGCTTAGAAAACATTGAAGCGCGCTACCCAAACCTCATAACGCCCGACTCACCAACACAGCGCATATCCGCAACACCCTCAGAAAGTTTTAAACAAATCAAACACTCCATGCCAATGCTTTCGCTTGAAAATGTTTACAATGAAAATGAATTACGCGAGTGGGAAAACCGCGTAATAAAAGGGTTAAATGAAAGCTTTGAATTAGTTGTTGAGCTAAAAATAGACGGAGTCGGCCTTGCGCTTACCTATGTAAATAAAGTTCTAACTATTGGTGCCACAAGAGGCGATGGACAAACTGGCGAAGATATAACTTTAAACGCAAAAACCATACGATGTCTGCCGCTAAGAATTCTAGCAGAAAATACTCCAAATATTTTTGAAGTGCGGGGCGAAGTGTACATAAGCAAAGATAACTTCAATAATTTAAACAATCAAATGATTGATGATGCTAATGAGCCATTTGCAAACCCGCGCAATGCCGCCGCTGGCTCTTTACGGCAAAAAGACCCTCAAATTACATCTAAACGCCCATTAAAGTTTTTTGCTCACTCCTACGGGAAAACAGAACCAGAACTAAATCTAAAAACCCACTGGGATTTTTTACAATACTGCAAAGAATGTGGCCTTAAATACAGCGATCACGCAATAGTATGCAATAACATGGAAGAAATAATTACCCACTATAAACACATTGAAGCACTGCGTGACAAATTACCGTACGAAATTGACGGCATAGTCATTAAAGTTAACTCAATATTGCAGCAAAAAAAACTCGGACAAACCGCAAGAAGCCCTCGTTGGGCAATTGCCTTTAAATTTCCTGCAAGGCGAACTACAACAAAAATAACAAATATCCGCGTGCAAGTTAGCAGAACCGGCATACTAACACCGGTGGCCGACCTCAAAGCAGTTGAACTTTCAGGTGTTATTGTCTCACACGCAACACTGCATAACTTTGACGAAATTGCGCGCCTCGGAGCAAAAATTGGGGATACTGTGCTCATTGAACGAGCAGGCGATGTAATACCCAAAATACTGCAAGTTATAATAGAACAAAGAAACGGCAGTGAAAAAGATTTTGCAATTCCGAAAAATTGCCCTGTTTGCAATAGCGAAGTTTCAAAATCAAAAGAAAATGATGTTGCATATAGATGCCAAAACCCATCATGCCCACAAACGCTTGAAAGAGGGCTTACTCACTTTGCATCGCGCGATGCTATGGATATAGACGGGCTTGGAGAAGCCGCTGTACATCAAATGGTTGAAAAAAAAGTAATAGGCAATTTTGCCGATATTTATAAATTAACTAAAGAATCTCTCTTAACACTTGAGTTGTTTAAAGACAAGAAATCTCTAAATCTTTTAAAAGCAATAGAACAAACAAAAACAAGGCCTTTAAGCTGTTTGCTCTTTGCACTTGGCATAAGGCATGTAGGGCAAAAAGCGGCAAAAGTTCTTGCAGAACACTTTAAAACAATGGACAAATTGATGAATGCCTCTATAGACGAGTTAACCCAAATAGATGAAGTTGGCCCTGTTATGGCGCAAACAATTGCGGAGTACTTTGCGCAAAAAAGTGTTAAAAAATTAATTACACAATTAAAAAATTGCTCTTTAAATATGTCCGAACCAGATAATGAGATTATAAAATCTGAAATGTTCAAAAAAAGCTTTGTTTTCACAGGAGAGCTTTCAAAATACTCAAGAACACAAGCAGAGGAAGTTGTGCTAAAAAGAGGTGGTAAAGTATCCTCATCAATTAGCGCAAAAACATCATACCTTGTAATAGGCGCAAACCCAGGTTCAAAATTTAATAAAGCTCAAAAGTTAGGCGTTAAAATAATTTCTGAGAGTGAGTTTGAAAAACTACTATGAAAAGCAATGTTTATTTTTTAGACTGGAAAAATATTAGTGATTTTTCAGATTGGAGCGAATCAATAAATGCGTTTTCACAAGTTAAAAGCCGTGATTATGCTGCCATTAAAATTCATTTTGGTGAAGAGGGTAATAAAGGATTCATAAAACCTGAGTTTGCAAGGGCCATAGCAAAAAAAATAAAAGCAAAAGATGCCTTCCCGTTTCTCAGCGACGCAAACACAATTTATGTTGGAGAGCGCGCCGATGCATATCACCACCTAACTGTTGCGGCAAAACATGGCTTTACAATTGAAAAATGCTCTTGCCCAATAATTATCGCAGATGGCCTTAGGGGAAACTCGGGTGTTGATGTTGAAGTTAATCTAAAACACTTTAAATCCGTAAGTATTGCGAACGCAATATATTACAGTGATTTTATTTTACTTATGTCTCACTTTAAAGGCCATGAGGTCTCGGGCTTTGGCGGGGCTCTAAAAAATGCTGGTATGGGTTGTGCCACAAGAGCGGGCAAATACTCAATGCACGATAAATTAAAACCTAAAATAAATGGCTCTGCCTGTATAAAATGCGGTGCATGCATTAAGTGGTGTTCGGCTGGGGCGCTTAGCATTAAAGATGACATGATATTACTTAATGAGAACAAATGTGTCGGCTGTGGTGAGTGCATACTTACTTGCTCAAGAAAAGTTTTTAGAATACCTTGGGATGAGCACGCATCAGCCACGCAAGAAAAGTTTGTTGAATACGCAAGCGGCACCTTAAAAAATAAAAATTATTTTTGTTTTAACTTCTTAAATTTCATAACAAAACACTGCGACTGCTTTAAAAGCGATGGGTCTCCATTACTGAGAGATATTGGCGTACTTGCAAGCAATGACCCTGTTGCATTAGATCAGGCAAGCGTTGATATGGCAAATGAAATATACGGCGGTGATTTTTGCAAAAGCATACATCCGGCAATTGATGCGAATGTCCAGCTTGAATATGCCGAGAAAATCGGGCTTGGTACAAGAGATTATCAACTATGCAAATAACACACATTCTTAAATCTAAAAAACCATATTTTGAGATTGAAATTAATAATGGCGAAAAAAAAATTAAAACAACTTTAGATGTCATTTCCTTGCTTAATTTAAACAAAGGCAAGCAAATATCAGCTAGTGAACTGAAAATAATTGAAAAAGAAGCAAACATAAGTTTAGCCAAACTCTTAGCCATTAAAACTGTTTCAAAAAAACAAGTAAGCGAGCATGAACTAACACAAAAATTAAGCAATGCGAATATAAATGAAAGGGAACTTTCAAAAATTAAAAGTCGCTTAAAAGAACTAGGGTTTTTAAACGATAGCCAATACGCAAAAGAAGCCTATGCACTCTTGTTGGAAAAAGGGAAAGGCCCAGAATTTATTGACAATTATCTTAGCCAAAAAGGAATAGACACCGAAATAATTAAAAACGCAAAACAAAATACTATTTTAAATGATAACCAGCAAATTAAACAAATAAAAACGCTAATTAAAAAGAAATTTAATTTTAGCAAGTATGATTTTGCCAAACTTCTCGCATTTTTCTTAAGAAAAGGTTTTAGTGAAGATTTAATTATAAAAGCCCTGAAAGAATTGGGCATTACTGGAGATGAAAATTATGCAGATCAAACAAGCACTTATTAGTGTTTACGACAAAACTGGTGTTTTAGAATTTGCAAAAAGTCTTTCGGAAATGGGAGTAAAAATAATTTCCAGCGGCGGCACAGCAAAAACGCTTAAAAATGGCGGCGTAGATTGTGTAGAAATTTCAGAAGTAACCGGTTTTCCTGAAATACTTGATGGGCGTGTTAAAACATTAAACCCAAAAATTCATGGCGGCATACTTGCAAAACGCTCCGATGCAAAACACCTTCAAGAATTGAAAAAACACGGCATAGAAGGTATAGACATTGTTGTTGTAAATTTATATCCGTTTGAAGACACCTGCGCAAAATATTATAAAGAAAACTCAAAAGAAATCACATCGGAAATTATTGAAAACATAGATATTGGCGGCGTAGCATTGCTTAGAGCGGCGGCAAAAAACTTTAATGATGTTATAGTAGTTTGTGAAAATGCCGACTTTGCCCAAGTGCTTGAAGTTATTAAAAGTGGCAACATTGAAACAGCGTTCAAAGCAAAACTTGCCGCAAAAGCATTTCGCCACACCGCATATTATGACTCACTTATCTCAAACTACTTTACCAATGAAAAATTTACTGAAAAAACCACAATACCGCTTAAGCTTATTTCCGGCCTGCGCTATGGTGAAAACCCACATCAAAGCGCCTCGCTGTACAAACTTGCATGCGCCGATACATCAAAAGCGGTAGCAAGTGCGATACAACTGCAAGGCAAAGAACTTTCATATAATAATTACTTGGATATGGACTCAGCATGGAAGCTAACAAACGAAT
Source organism: Endomicrobiales bacterium (assembly GCA_023228045.1). NCBI lineage: Bacteria > Pseudomonadati > Elusimicrobiota > Endomicrobiia > Endomicrobiales > Endomicrobiales bacterium. The sequence goes on from JALOBY010000002.1 coordinate 72,298, forward strand.
TTAGCGAGCCAACCTGCGCAATTATAAAGCATAATAACCCATGCGGCTGTGCAAGCGCAAAAGATGCATATAACGCCTACCTTGCGGCTTATGAATGCGACAAAACAAGTGCCTTCGGCGGAATACTTGCCTTTAATGTTCCTGTAGACCAACAAACAGCAATTGAAACATCAAAAATATTTACCGAGTGTATTATTGCTCCGGTTTTCTCAGACAAAGCAATAGAAATTTTTGCCAAAAAGAAAAATCTAAGAATTTTAACACTGCCATTACCCGATAAAAAAACACCCGCCCTTGAGTTTAGGCAAATTTCAGGTGGTATGCTCGTTCAAGATATGGATACACTTGTAAGCAACGAGCTTAAGTGCGTAACAACCCGCCAACCAAATGCAAATGAATTAGAGGCTCTAAAGTTTGCCTGGCTGGTATGCAAAAATGTTAAATCAAACACCATTGTGCTGAGTCGTGGAAAAAGAACTCTTGGCATTGGGGCCGGACAGATGAGCAGAATTGATTCGCTAAACATCGCAGCCGCAAAAATGAAAGCCGTTAAGTGCGAACTTAACGAAAGCACTTTTCCGCTTGTAATGGCATCAGATGCTTTTTTCCCGTTTCCAGATGTGGTAGAAATGGCGGCAAAAATTGGGGTTAAAGCAATTATCCACCCAGGCGGCTCTATAAAAGATGCTGACTCTATTGAAGCAGCAAACAAACATGGCATAGCAATGGTACTAACAGGCACAAGGCACTTTAGACATTAATAACAAAACTCTCTTAAAACGCCTCAAAATAACGCAATTAAGCACACGAAAAACTAACAATGTCTACGAATAAAGAATTAGCAAAAATATTTTTAGGAATATCTGAGCTTTTGGCGCTTGATGGCGAAAGTATTTTTAAAATTCGTGCATACGAGCACGCGGCACAATTGTTAGACACTTTAACGCTTAGTGTGCAAGAGCTTGCGGCAAATGGCAGACTTTTAGAACTTCCCGGAATTGGCAAAAGCATAGCAGAAAAAATAACCGAATACCTTTCAAGCGGCAAAATTGAGTTCTACGACGAACTAAAAACCCGCTTCCCTGACAGTATTTTAGAGATAATGGCATTAGAGGGCGTAGGCCCAAAAAGAGCAATTTTGCTGAAAGATGGGCTGGGTATAACCACATTAGAACAGCTTAAAAGCGCTGCAGAGCAAAATAAAATAAGTACGCTTGATGGTTTTGGACAAAAGAGCCAGCAAAACATACTGCAAAGCATTGCAAACCACAAAAAATACTCAGGACGCACATTACTCTCCTATGCGCTTGAAAATGCCGAAAACCTCCTATCAATAATTAAGCAAAATCCAAAAGTTTTAGAAATATCCATCGCCGGCTCTTTACGCAGATACAAGGAAACCATAGGCGATATAGATATTCTTTGTTCCGTAAAAATCGGTTCTGAAGAAGAAATAATAAATCTATTTACAAACCTACCAGAGGTTCAGACCGTAATTGTCAAAGGCACAAAAAAAACATCAGTAAAACTTGTAAGCGACATACAAGTAGATTTGCGCGTTGTACCACAAACTTCCTTTGCTACCGCTCTTCAATATTTTACAGGTTCAAAAGAACACAATGTTGTTTTACGCGAAAGAGCAAACAAACTCGGACTTACACTAAATGAATATGGACTCTATAAACTCACTGATAAAAACACACCATTACCTTGTGCCAGCGAAAAAGATATTTACAAGACGCTTAAAATGCAGTATATTCCGCCGCCATTGCGCGAAAACCGCGGAGAAATAGAATCCGCATTAGAAAATAAACTTCCACAACTACTCAAGCTTACCGATATTCTTGGCGACACACACGCACACACAACTTACAGCGATGGGGAAAGTACAATAGAGGAAATAGCACAAAAAGCCCAAAAACTAGATTATCAATGGATAGTGCTTGCAGATCACTCAATATCGCTAAAAGTTGCAAACGGCTTAGACATAAAGAAACTTGAAAGAAAAATTGATGAGATAAAAGAGTTTAACCGAGGAAATTCAAAAGTAAAAGTTCTTTGCGGCAGTGAAGTTGATATTCTCTCAGATGGTACATTAGACTACCCCAATGAAGTATTAAAAAAGTTGGACTTTGTAGTTGCGGCAATTCATACAGGTTTTAAACAAAGCTCAGAACAAATAACTAATAGAATAATTTCAGCTATAAAAAACCCTTTCGTGCACTGCATTGCCCATCCCACAGGCCGTTTAATCAATAAACGCGAACCATACGCGTTAGATATTGAAAAAGTTATTAATGAAGCACATACAAACAAAAAAATGTTAGAAATAAACTGCTACCCCGACCGTTTAGACCTTTGTGACATACACTCAAAACGCGCAAAAGAAGTTGGGGTAATGCTTGCCCTTGGTTCCGACTCACATAGCGCTGATGAGCTAACCAATATGAGTTATGGTGTTTATACAGCACAACGAGGGTGGATTTCTAAAGACAATGTCATAAACTCAAAAACATACAGCGAACTTTTGGAGTACTTAAATGGTTGTTGAAGTTAAACTTCCCAAAAAACGAATAAATCTTGCAGAACTTCAGAATATAAAAGCCCTGCTTAGCAAGAATTCTTTGCACACAGTATGCCAAAGCGCGTTATGCCCAAACATTGGAGAATGTTTCAAGCGCAAAACTGCAAGTTTTTTAATAGCTGGTAATTCCTGTACAAGAAACTGTTCGTTCTGCGCAATAGACAACAATAAACCAAATGCATTAGATGAAAAGGAACCACAAAAAATAGCAGACACCCTAAAAGAGTTGAACTTAAATTTTGTCGTAATAACATCCGTCACAAGAGACGATTTGCCCGACGGCGGGGCACAACACTTTATAAACACAATTACAGCCATAAAAAAAACTCTGCCAGAGTGCAAAGTGGAAGTTCTTGTCCCTGATTTTAAGGGTGATATCAATGCAATAAAAACCGTCTGCAATGCAAACCCTGATGTTTTTGCGCATAATATAGAAACTGTAGAACGCCTATACCCTCATTTGCGCTCAATGGCAAATTATAAGCGTTCCTTAAAAGTTTTACAAACTGCAAAAGAACTTGGTTGTTTAGTTAAATCGGGCATAATGCTTGGGCTTGGGGAAACTGCTAAGGAAGTGTTAACCACATTAACAGACCTAAAAAATGCAGGATGTGAAATTGTAACAATCGGCCAATACTACCCGCCACAAAAAACAAGTTACCCTGTAAAAGAAAAAATATCCGATGAACAATTCGTACACTATAAAGATATGGCACTTCAAATTGGTTTTAAATCATGCGCAAGCGGCACATTTGTCAGAAGCTCTTATTTTGCGGAAACAAGTTACAAAATTGCTACTAACCCTAAGTAATTTATGCAATAAATTATTATACACCTCAACTGCTATAAAAGAATTAAAAAATAAAACATTCAAGTAATTTTGTATAATATAAACAATATATTCCTAAACAAAATATGTTGTTTTTAGCTTAATTGCATTTAGCTACTAAATACTAAAAAATATATAAATAGAATAGCAACAAGGGAAACTAAAAAAATGAAAACAGATGAAATTAGAAAAAAATACCTGGATTACTTTGTAAAAAAAGGCGCAACCATTGTAAAGTCCGACTCAATTATTCCAACGGGCGATAACAGCTTGCTTTTTACATCGGCTGGTATGGTACAGTTTAAAAAACATTTTCTTGGGCAAAGTAAAGACAAATTTACAAGCGCAATCTCGTGCCAAAAATGCTTTAGAACCTCTGATATAGAAAATGTCGGCAACACAAACCGCCACCTTACTTTTTTTGAAATGCTCGGTAATTTCTCATTTGGCGATTACTTCAAAAAAGAAGCAATAAGCTGGGCATGGCACTTTCTTACCAGTGAAATGGGCATACCACAAGAAATTCTTTTTCCCACAATTTATAAAGATGATAATGAAGCGGCAGAAATTTGGAAGAGTGTTGCCCCAAACGCAACAATTACAAAAATGGGTGAAGATACAAATTTCTGGAATATGGGGCCCACAGGGCCGTGCGGTCCATGTTCAGAAATTTTAATTGACTTAGGCCCGGAAATGGGTTGCGGCAAGCCGACATGTGGCCCGGCATGCGACTGCAACCGCTATCTTGAAGTGTGGAACCTGGTTTTCACACAGTTTGACCGCCAAGCAGACGGCTCACTAAAAAATCTGCCAAAGAAAAATATAGACACAGGAATGGGGCTTGAACGGCTTTGCGCCTTAGTTAATGGCAAAAAAAATGTATTTGAAACCGATCTTTTTCTGCCCCTGATAGAAAAACTCAGGGAACTTACAAATACCGAAATAAATAAGAAAACATTGCCCAAACTGCGTATGATGGCAGACCACGCAAGAGCAGTTGTGCTATTGATTTGCGATGGGGTACTACCGTCAAATGAAGGTCGCGGATATGTATTGCGCAGAATACTGCGCCGTGCTGTGCGCCAGGGTCGTCTATTTGGAATTAACGAGCCATTTCTTTACAAAATGGTTGATACAGTTTTCTCACTTATGGGCAACGCATACCCTGAACTTAACGAACGAAAGGAAAACATTGCAACCATTGTCAAAATGGAAGAAGAAAAGTTTTTTACAACTCTGGATTCTGGAATAAAAATATTAGACGAGGCAATAAAGAAGTACAAAACAAAAAAAATCAATACGCTTGATGGCGCAGAAGTATTTCGCCTATACGACACTTATGGCTTTCCGCTTGAACTAACCAAAGAAATTGCCGATGAAAACGATCTTTTAATTGACGAAATAGCTTTTTTAACCGCACAAAAGAATGCTCAGGAAATGTCTCGCGCGGCATGGAGCGGCTCGGGTGAAAAAGATACAACATTTTACTCTTCAATAAACAAAGAACTCGGAGACAGCGAATTTGTTGGTTACGACCAAAACGAAATTTCCAACGCAAAAATTCTGAAAATTATTAAAGATGGAAAAGTTGTTTCTATATTGCAACAAGGCGAAAGTGCGGAAGTAGTTTTAGATAAAACTCCTTTTTACGCTGAAAGCGGCGGCCAGGCAGGTGACAGCGGTGAAATTTCGTCAAAAGATTTTATATTGCAAGTTACAAACACAATAAAACCGACAGGCGGCCTTATTGTGCACAAAGTGCTCTCAATTAAGGGTTCTGCTTCAGCATTATCTATTGTAAATGTAAAAATAAATGAGAAGTTACGCATTGATACTTCTCGCCATCACACGGCAACTCACTTATTGCATAAAGCTTTGCGTAGCGTGCTTGGCACCCATGTAACACAGGCCGGCTCGCTTGTTACTCCTGAGAGTTTGCGTTTTGACTTTGCGCATTTTTCGGCATTAAAACCACAGGAATTAAAATTTGTAGAAGACATTGCAAACGAAGCAGTTTTAGCGGCCTTACCTGTTACCTGTACGCAACAAAGCATTGCGGAGGCAAGAAAAGCAGGCGCAATGGCACTTTTTGGCGAAAAATATGGCGAAACCGTGCGAATGGTTAGTGTTGGCAAATCAGTGCAAAATGCTTTCTCCATTGAGCTTTGCGGCGGAACTCATGTAAAAAACACAGGTGAAATCGGACTTATCAAAATAACCTCCGAATACTCTGTTTCGTCCGGAACAAGAAGAATTGAAGCAATTGCAGGCACTGCAACACTTGAGTATTTACGCCGTAAAGATAGCACTATAGAAAGTGTTTCAGCTCTTTTAAAAACCCCTGCTGAGCAATTAACTCAGAAGGTAGAAAAAATACTTACACAAACTAAAGACCTTGAAAAACAAGTTTCAAAACTGAAAGCTCAAATAGCATCTGGGTCAGGCAGTAGCGACACTTCAAAAATAGTTGAAGCCAGAGGAATAAAAATTGTCGCATGCAGTTACGAAGATTTAGACGATCAATCGTTGCGTATGGCACTTGAAAAGTTAAAAGAAAAAATAACGGATGGTGTTGCGATTGCACTTAATGTTACCGAAGGTAAAGTTGGCTTTATGGTACTTGCCACAAAAGCGGCTCAAGATGGTGGTTTTAGCGCGGGAAAAGTTGCTAAAAATATTTCTGCTATACTTGGCGGTGCAGGCGGGGGCAAACCCGACTTTGCTCAAGGCGGAGGAAAAGATACTTCAAAAATTTCAGAGGTGTTAAACAAACTTGCGGAGACAATACAATGAGCAAATACTTGGCATTATCTTTTATCGGAAAAGACCGCCCGGGAATCGTTGCGGCAGTTTCAAAAGCGCTTTTTGATGCGGGATGTAATTTAGAAGAATCATCAATGACAAAATTACGAAATGAATTTGCCATGATTTTAATAGTTCGTCTTGGCACCTCTAACTCATTTTTGGCACTCAAAAAAACAATTGAGGCAACTGCAAAAAAAAATGCTTTATCAGTTTTAGTGCGTGACATCTCAAAAGAACCAGTTAATACAAAAACTCAAAAAGGCAAGAAATATATCATAACCGTTTATGGCGCCGACAAACCCGGCATTGTTTATGCCACAAGCGCGTACTTAGCAAAAAACAAGTTCAACATTACAGATGTACAAACAACCCTTAGTGCTAAGGCGTATGTTATGTTTATAGAAATTTTACTTCCAGTTGCAAAAGAGAAAAAAATGCTTGCCGATATTCCTAAAGTGGCAAAAAAGCTTGGGGTAACCATAAGTGCACATCAGGCAGAAGAACCAGAACTTTAATGCGCATATTTATGCAAAAAATATTAACAATTCCTGACCCTATACTTAAAACTCCGTCTATTGCGATAAATGAGTTTACGCAACAAACATACAAAGTTATTGACAAATTAGCGCAAACCATGCGGGCAAACACTGGTTGCGTTGGCATTGCGGCTCCGCAAATTGGCGAGCTCACAAGAATTATTGTTGTAGATGTTTCACTATATCGCAAAAGCGTTCCAAACCGCGGTTTTAGCGTTTTAGTTAACCCAAAAATTATAAAATCAGAGGGCAGGCGTTTTGGCAGAGAGGGGTGTTTAAGCGTACCGGAACTAACTGGAAATGTTTGGCGCTCCGATAAAATTGAAGTTGAAGCGCATGATGAAAACAATAAAAAAATCAGCTTTACCGCACAGGGTTTTGAAGCGGTAGTTTTTCAGCATGAAATAGACCATTTAGATGGCCTGCTTTTCTTAGATAGGGTTGCTTCGGTTAAAACTGATATTTTTAGAAGAAAAAATATTGTAATAAATCACAATTAACTGGTCATTGAAAATAAATTGTTTTAGCGTTGTTATGTCTTACTGTTGTCATTCCAAATGAAAGGAATCAGCCCGAGGCTGACCCCGCCAAAGGCGGGGAAATCAATAAATGCGCCCGTAGTTCAATTGGATAGAGCACTGGCCTCCGAACACGATTTTACCTCGACGATATAATCGATCTATTGACGGAAATGCTTACATAGCGTTTGCCAGGGTTTTATAGTGTTTTACATTAAAGTGGTCACAAATCGGTCACAAGTTAATGAGCGAACCAGGCTTGACAAGTACAGCTAAATCCCATATAATAGACACAAATCCCATATAATGGACACTTATGAAAAAGAATATACTCTTCTTTACCAACCATCAAAAGGTTCTCGCCTTTCTGCTCTCGCATCCTTCCGAGCAGTTTTATGACCGTCAGATAGCTAACCTGGCTAAGATGAGTCGTTCGGGAACGAATCGCGCGCTTATAGAGCTTGCGAAGGTTGGTCTCATTGAAAAGAGTAATCGGGGCAGAATGAATTACTATAGCGTCAATGCTGGATCCGCCTTAATTAAACAATTGAAAACCGTGTTAACGCTTTCAGAATTGGATAATTTAATAGAAGATATCAAACCCTATGCCAGGCAAATTATCCTATTTGGAAGCGCTGCTAAAGGTGAAAACAGGAAAGAAAGCGATTATGACTTGTTCGTCTTAACCAGCGAGAAGGATAAGGTTAATGAGATACTGTTAAAGAGCGGTATGCGTGAAAACATTCAGCCAATAATAGTGACACCGAACGATTGGATAAAAACAAAAAAGACAAATGCGGTATTTTATAAGGAAGTACTTAGCGGAAACATCCTATGGGAAAAGCAGTAAATTTAGACTTCCAAGCAGGCCTTGAACGAAAAAGAATAGTTCATTTTCCAGATGCTGTTAAGCTGGTGAAAGATGAACTCGCTGCTTCCTTGCAGGATTTGGATGAAGCAGTTGACCGTTTCAAGAACAAAAAATACAAGTACGCCACTATAACCGCATACTATGCAATGTTTCATTAACCGCATACTATGCAATGTTTCATTGTGCCCGGGCTTTAATCTATTCGGCAGGGTACAGGGAGAAAAGTCACTATTATCTACTGGTTGCATTGCGCGCGCTATTCGTAGGGCCTAAAATGCTTGATGAAAAACTAATAGTGGAATTCCATGAAGCCATGGCACTTAGAGAGGGAGCTGATTATCATTCTGAGTTTTCCAAAGAAGGCGCAGAATCTGTAATAGAATCAGCTCGTGAAATGCTAAAGAAATCGAAGAACATTTTACATAAAGATATTTGAATTCCAAAGTAAAGAATGGGTGCTTCCCGAGCCAACATACGAAGAAGCAGGAAGAGGATGTGCAAAAAGGTCAAGAAAGATGGGTCGGAGAAAAACTTTCCACAAACCAGCAAAAGATATTAAAATTAATTGCCCATGAAGAATAAGTACCACTCCTTTGTTTTTTAGTGCCTAACAAGCATTTAAGTGCCTTCCTTTTCATTCAGATGTATCTTGCCTTTGATATTATTTATATATGCATCTATAAGTATGGTAAGGGTATATTATAGTAAGCAATAATAAATATTACTTGTATTTGACATTGTCGTGTATTTTGTATACACTTATCAACAAGTGCATACAAAATATACGGAGATAAGATGTCGCCAAAAGTAAAGTCGCTTATTAAATTTATTCAACAAAAAGGCGGGGCAGCCAGGTTTTCGGCTATTCTTAAGGCTGGTTTTCATTCAGACTCAATTGCTATGCTCGTAGAAAGTGGCGAGGTGGAAAAGATTGGCAAAGGGCTTTACCAGCTTATCAGTAGTTTTCCTTCATCTCATCCAGATCTTATAACCGCATCACTTCAGGCGCCGAATGGGATAATATGCCTTATTTCAGCGCTTTCATTCCATGAAGCTACTGTTGAAATCCCAAAATATGTTAATATTGCTATTCTTCGCGGAACTCGTGCAAATAAAATCGAATATCCTCCAGTAAGATATTATATGTTCTCCAGTAAAGCATGGTCGGCTGGTATCGATACCCATGAGATAGACGGTCGTAAAATAAAAGTTTATAACCTTGCAAAAACAGTTGTTGATTGTTTTAAATTTAGGAACAAGATAGGTATAGATGTCGCAAGGGCGGCCCTTAAAACGGCTATAATTGACAAAAAAATTAGTCCTAATGATATTATGCATTTCGCAAAGATTTGCCGTGTAAACAGTATAATTCAGCCTATATTGGAAGCAATGCTATGAAAAAAGAAATAAAAAACTTACCAGCCTCTATTCGAGGTCAACTGATAAATAAAGCCAAGGAAACTAATAGACAAATCTCTGAAGTAATGCAGTATTATGCCATGGAGCGTTTTCTTTATAGATTCGGTCAATCCCAATATTCCAAAAAGTTTGTTCTAAAAGGTGCTTTAATGTTTACGGTTTGGCAGGTTCCGGACCGCAGAGCAACTCTTGACATAGATTTTTTGTCTCGACATGATAATCAGGTAGACAGCATTATTAAGGTGATAAAAGAAGTTTGCCGCGAAAAAGTAGTCAATGATGGATTGAAATTCGATCCTGAAACTGTCGTAGGGCATAAAATAAGGGAGAATGCCGATTATTCCGGAGTAAGAGTTAAATTTATTGTTTTTCTAGAGCGTTCCAGAATATCCATGCAAATAGATGTAGGTTTTGGTGATATTGTTTATCCAAAACCAGTAAACATAGATTATCCGGCATTATTGGATCTACCCGCTCCTCACCTCAAAGGGTATACTACTGAAAGCGTTATTGGTGAAAAATTTGAAGCTATGGTTAAACTTGACCTGCTAAATAGTCGAATGAAAGATTTCTATGATATTTGGATTATGATCCGCCAGTTCAATTTTAAGGGCCAAGTATTGGCTGAAGCGCTGAGAGCTACTTTTACTCATCGCAAAACAACCATGCCTGCGCATAAACCTATATTTGCAGAACAAATATATGATAATAATTCTGATAGGCAAATACTATGGGAAACATTTATAAATAAGTCGGGTATTAAGCATGTACCGGAAAAACTGTCTGCTATAGCTAAAGAAATTGAGGATTTTCTTATTCAGCCCTTGGACGCAATAAATAAAGGCCAAGAGTTTGATAAATCATGGAAGGCTCCAGGGCCATGGCATAAGTAGCTCATGAGCTATCCATTATGTTTGCCGCAAAACTATAGGACATTATTGGACATTGCCTTAGGACATTTTGCTGCAAATATGGGGCAAAACAATAGATAAGTGTTTGAGAATACGACGTAATCTATAGTTTGACGCAATCCGATGGGCCGGAACTTGTACATAACTCCTTTGCGATTTTATGACAAAATCGAAAAATAATTCCGCCCAAAGCAGAACAAAAGAACTTTCTCAGAAAACTTGATTCAATGAACATTAATGCTTATACATTATTTTCAACAGAAGAAAGTTTAATGAGTTCATTATCAAATAGATAATTTATATTGCATATCTAACAAATCAATCCAGCTGACGCCGCTCTGCGGCGCAGCTGATTTCGGATGTTAGACAAAGGAAAGTACAATGAATATATTAAGTATTATTGTCGCAACTGTTAAAATTATTATCATCCCCATCACCATCGTTATTGTTGGGATATTAATATCAAATAGACTAGAAAACAAAAATAACTGGTCTGTAAAATGGAGTGAAGATTTCTTTCAGCTATTTCATGATTTCAATGTTGCTGTAGAAGATTTAATATATTGTCTGTTTAGCCTTTCCGAGATTACTAAGGAAAGGCAACTATCACAACAAGAAGTAAAAGACTTTAATGAAAAAATCAATAAAATAAGCTCTGACATCACTAGAAAAGAATTTGGCATGCGTACACAGCTTTGTTTTGCACCATCGCTAAATAATCGGGGAATGACAACAAAAGAAAATATGACCGAACAACTTATTTCAACACAAAAAGAAAAATTCAATTTTGATGCCCCAAGTGGACAAATACGGATTGCCTACTTCATTTTGATCCATCGCTTTCCCGAACAGTTTAAAAGACTTTTTAAAGCCATTTACCACCCAGAAAATTACTATTTAATCCATTTAGACAAAAAAAATAGCTTAGAAATTTATGACGACATTCAAAATTTTCTAGCGAATTTTTTAAACGCATATATGCTAGAGAGTGAGAATGTAGTTTGGGGCGGATATAGTATGGTTCAAGCTGAATTAAGTGGCATCAAATACCTTTTAGATATCAATGCTGAATGGGATTTTTTTATCAACCTTAGCGGACAAGATTTTCCGCTTAAATCCCAAGATTTTATTCGTGATTTTCTTGGTAAAAACAAGGGGAATAATTTTATCAAAATTGCAAATCAGGCTATGGATAGACCAGAAACCATGAACCGCATTGAAAATTATTTTGTAGAAACAGACACTGGGTTTTCGGGAGTTCCTTACAAAAGGGCGTATCTTAAAGATGTTATTTCCTACATTGGAGGACAATGGAAGATTTTGACAAGGGAATGTTGTGAATTCATTTGTAATAGTGGTGAGGTGAAAAAGTTTGAGGATTACTATCTTCATACGTTAATACCAGATGAATCGTTCTTTCAGACAGTGATGATGAATACCTCATTTAACGGAAAAATAATAAATGATGACAAAAGAGCTATCATTTGGATACCAGATATAGGCATTAAACTTCGCTCGAAAACCCTTACGGAGAGTGATACTAAATCTTTAATCGCAAGTGGAAAAATCAAACTACGCCCAAAAACTCTTACAAAAGACGACATTGATTTTCTTCTATTAAGCGACAATTTGTTTGCTCGAAAATTTGATGACAATATTGACGCAAACATTTTAGACATTGTAGAAACAAATTTTGATTTGCCTTTAACTTCTGTTAAAATAAGCAATGTAGTGATAGTGAACTAATAATTGGAGGAAAGGGAACCTTTTTCTCGAATCTTTTTGCCTAATCAGTCGCTGAAGTGCTGGAAAATAGGGGCAGAAACTTATTAAAAGCCTAACAAATCGTTCAAGACCTTTTGGGTAGATTGAAGGAAGAGCGGGAAACTAATAATCCGCTTGTGTTTTGTGATGATAATGGTTTAACATATAGCAGACACATGAAGCCTAACGAATATTCTCAGTTCATTTATGCTTGGCACAAGGCAGTAAAACAATCTGGTTTGAAGGATTTTAGGTTTCACGATCTAAGGCATACTTTTATGACCTGGGATAGGGAAAAAGGCGCTGATTTGATAATACTCAAAGAATTGGCAAGGCATAAAACAATAGATATGGTATTGAGATATGCACATGTGGGAGAGACTTCCAAGAAGAATGCTGTTGAACGTTTGTGTTCAAAACAAACGGGAACAATCGGACACACGAAAAAAAATGGTCACAAAATGGTCACAAACGCAGAAAAAAAGAGTATAATTATAAATCCTGATATCGTGAATATGCATGTAAATTCAAGCAATATGCGCCCGTAGTTCAATTGGATAGAGCACTGGCCTCCGAAGCCAGTCGTCCCGGTTCAACTCCGGGCGGGCGCACCAATCTTTGCAAAACAAATCTTTCAAACCCTATGTCTATTCTAATCTCTCGTTTAAAATCGTGTAATATATGTCCAAGAAACTGTAAAGTTAACCGCCTTGAAGGTAAAACCGGATATTGCAAAACCGGGCTTGATTTTAGCGTAGCAAGCTATAATGTGCACCATGGTGAAGAGCCGCCAATTTCTGGCACAAATGGTTCTGGAGCAATATTTTTTGCAAACTGTAATCTTTCCTGTGTTTTCTGCCAAAACTACCCAATAAGCCAGCTTGGCAATGGAAAACCTTGCAATATAAAAAAACTCACAGAAATTATGCTTGAGTTAGAGCAAAAAGGCGTGCATAATATAAATTTGGTAACACCCACACACATTAGCGCGCAAATTGCCATAGCAATTAAAAAAGCAAAGCTGCAAGGCCTTAAAATTCCAGTTGTCTATAATACAAACGGCTATGACAGTGTTGAAACACTCAAAGCACTTGACGGCCTTATAGATATTTATTTACCTGACGCAAAATATTCAAAAAACACAAACTCAAAAAAATACTCAAACGCAAACAACTACTGGCAAATAAACAAAAAAGCCCTTACTGAAATGCACCGTCAAGTTGGGAAACTTAAAATAAACAAAAATGGCATTGCAACAAAAGGGTTAATTATCCGCCACCTGCTTCTACCTAAAAATATATCCGGCACAAAAGAAGTTATACGCTTTATTGCAAATAAAATTTCTAAAGATACATTTGTAAGTTTTATGGCGCAATATCACCCTGCATATAATGCTTTTAAGTACAAAGAATTAAACAGAAAAATAACTACAAAAGAGTATTCTTCAGCCACACAAGCTTTAGAGGAGTTTGGCATAACAAACGGCTGGGTACAGGAACTTTAATGAAACTACTTAAAAATAAAACCAATATTTTGCCATATCAGCTATTACTCCTATTTTTATTTCTATTTACGCTCAGCTGCAGCAAAAGCCCTATAGCACAAACTGCAAAAATACAACAAAATAATCAGTCGGCTATTGCTGTATTAAACAACAACTACCTTTCAACAGCTTTGGAACTAATTAACTCGGCAAAACAAAGTGTGCTGATTTCTCAGCTTTATTACAAAAACGACAATGCTACAACACAAATAACCAACGCACTCAAAACAGCCCTTAAAAGAAATGTTTTGGTAAGTGTTTTGCTTGAAAACTCAATTGATGAAAATGAGTTTATGGCTAAAGAGTTAAACAAACTTGGCATAAAAACAACATTAGATTCAAACGAAACTTATAACCACATAAAACTTATTATTTCCGACAGCAAAACAGCACTACTTGGCTCAACTAATTTATCATACATGTCGCTTGAGGAAAATAACGAAACCAATCTGCTTATTGTTGACACTGCTACAGCTATCTCTCTGCAAAAATTTGTAATCAGCGGTACAGACCCGCAGCCCTTCGTGCTAATAAAAGAAAACTATGTGAATTCATTAATTGAGAAATTAAACAATGCCAAAAACGAAGTATCAATTTTAATGTACGATTTCAGAGTTTACGATAAATACCCAAACAGTCCATCAAACGAAATTGCGCATAGTATAATTGAAACGGCAAAGCGCGGAATTACCGTAAAAATAATTCTTGAAAAAAGTGATTTTGATGAGCAACTTAATTGGGCAAACCAAAACACCGCCGAATACTTTGCTAAAAATGGGGTAATTGTAAAGTTTGAAAGCCCCTATCAAATTTCACATGCCAAATTGGCAATAATAGACAATGGCGCATTTGTCGGCTCAGCAAATTGGAACTACAAAAGTTTAGCCCTAAACACAGAGGCAAATATTTTCACAACAAACCCTCAAACAATAAACAAATTTAAAAATTACTTTGAAAATATCTGGGGAAACTCCAAAGGTTTTAATGATTAAAAATTGGGCTATTTAAGTATTCTAAACCCGCGATTAACTATATAAAATAACAGATTTATTTTTAAAGACCGATCTTTCAACTTAAAAATCTTTGTGCATTGGGTCACAATCAAGGTGAGGTATGGTAATAACAATAAAATGCCCTAACAAAGACTGCTCTACTAACGGAAATGCTACTCAGAAATTCGTTGTCCGTATTCAAAAATCAAGGAAGTATTTTGGGGTTATTCTGAGGAGTAGATATGTCCTTTAAAGAAAAAATAATAACTATAAGCAAACGGTTAAAGACTGAATTGCGATTGTACAAAAATGTCTTTAAAGATAAAAGAACTCCTATCGTCGCAAAGGTGTGTTTTGGAATAGGGATTGGATATTTGCTGTTACCCTTTGACTTAATTCCCGACTTTATTCCAGTGATAGGACATCTTGATGATGCTGTCATTGTTCCATTTTTTATATATCTTGCTCTAAAATTTACCCCCTCTGAGATTATTAACGAACATCGAAATTTACTGAAAGACAGTATCTAAAAGTATTGATTCTGAAAATTAACTCTCTCTCCATGTAAACTGTGGGGGAATTCACTTTACAATCTACTTGTGTAAAATAATAGAAATGGGTCTAATCTTATTAAAGCACATTAAAGTGGCCCATTTTTTAATGATTAAATTATGATACTAACAAAACGAAACGCATTGTTTGCTGGAAGCTGGTATCCTACATCCAAAAAAGCTATTGGTGCTTATTTAACGAGCACAACAAAGAAAACAAATGTCATTGCAGCTATGGTGCCTCATGCCGGCTGGATTTATTCTGGCAAGGTTGCGGGCTCTGTATTTTCCGCTATGTCGCCTGCTGATACATACATCATAATTAGTCCAAACCATACCGGCATCGGGCCACAAGTCAGCATCTATCCAAGCGGTTCTTGGCAAACCCCTATTGGCTCCCTATCCGTAAACGCAGAGTTTGTATCCCACCTGTGCAATGAATATAAATCAATTACACCCGATACAACCGCCCATAGCCAAGAACACTCTATTGAAGTACAATTACCATTTATCAAATACATAAACCCAAGTGCCAAAATAGTGCCAATAACACTTGCAAACTATAGTTTAGAGCTATGCACAAAGCTCGCTCTATCAATAGCTAAAATAATAAAAGAAAAATACGCAAACCAAAAAGTACTCATACTTGCGTCGTCAGATATGAGCCATTATATCTCAGTCCAACAAGCAAAAACATTAGACACACTTGCAATAAACGATATGTTATCTCTAAATGCCGCCGCATTACTTAAAACTGTAGAAGAAAATAACATTTCTATGTGTGGTAGTGGACCTGTGGCGGTTGCTATAACTGCCGCAAAAGCACTTGGCGCAAAAGAAGCAAAATTAATAGCCTATGACAACTCAGGCACCGTAACTAATAGTACAAGTGAAGTTGTTAGCTATGCCGGAATGCTTTTTCTTTGATATAATCAGACGGAGTAATGCTTTTATATATCTAAATTCACTTATAGATTTTTTGGGAGGCAAATGCATACTACAAAAGTTGAAGGCAAACATATTAAAGCACTTACACTTTTTGCCTTAAGCACATGTATTTGGTGTAAGAAAGTAAAGCAACTTTTAGAAGACCTTGGCGTTGCCTATGAGTTTATTTATATAGATCTGCTGGATGATGACAACCAAGCAGAAGCACTAAGAACTCTTGCAACTTTTAACCCGAGGGAATCATTTCCTACACTTGTAATTGATAATAAAGATTGCGTTGTTGGTTTTAAACCACAGGAAATAAGAGGTAAATTAGGTATATGATCCCTAAAAAAGAAGATGTAGAAGAACTGCACAAAACATTAGTAGTTGATGCCGAAAAATTTGGCTATCGCATAAATTCCGATGCCAATTTTGCAAAAGACCTTGTACAAGCTTTGTTAATAAATCAAAACCGCTATGGATATATGTCGTGTCCTTGCCGCCTGGCAACTGCTAACAAAGAAAAAGACCTGGACATTATCTGCCCTTGTGATTACAGAGATGACGATATAAGCAATTATGGGGCATGTTACTGCGCGTTATATGTAAGTGAAGATGTATTTAATGGTAAAAAAGAGACAGTACCAGTTCCTGAAAGAAGGGGAAAAAACCATAATTTACACATTAAACACACTAGCGTTGAACCATTAAGAACAGTAGATGTAAAAAAAGTTGCAAACTTAGTAAAGCTGCCATATCCAATCTGGCGCTGCAAGATCTGCGGCTACTTATGCGCCAGAGAAACCCCGCCTGAAACCTGCCCTATTTGCAAAGCTAAAAAAGAAAGGTTCGAGCATTTCCTATGACAAACACATTTCTAAGGATACGCTATTTTCTTGCCATGGTAATCACTGTTTTATTAGGCCCTGGCATAGGGCATTTGTTAATTTTTAGGTATAAAAAGGCAATTATGTTCATTCTTGCATCTGCCTTAATAACCTTTGGGCTTGCGCTTTACTTGTCGGGCATTTTGGGCCAAAAAGAAATAGAGTTACTTAAGCATAATCCATTAAATTTCTTTCAATTCGTAGCGGAAAATCAACCTAACGCATTGAAAGTTTACAATGTTTTGTTTGCGGCTTTGTGGGCTTATGCAATTCTGGATTTATTTCTTGATGCAAAAAAAAGCACAAAAGAAGAAAGCCGTGAAAAATTATCTTAAAGTAATTTCAATTCCAATTCTTCTGTTTTCACTAAACGCACCAATAATATACGCACAGGATAAACAAACAATGAATAAACCCATGGAAGTTAAACTAAAAAATGGACTAACCGCCGTAATAAAAGAAGATTTATCACACCCGATTGTATCAGTACAAGTTTGGGTAAAAACCGGCTCAATAAATGAATCACAAAACACTGCCGGGTTGTCGCATTTTCTTGAGCATTTAATTTTTAAAGGGTCAAAAAAATTCCCCGGTGATGCCATAAGCCGCATTGTAGAGGCAAAAGGCGGATATTTAAACGCGGCAACTTCTAAAGAATTTACAGAGTATTACATAACCCTGCCAAACAAAGAATTTACCACAGCTGTAGAAATTCTTGCCGACGCTATGGAAAACGCCGCATTTCCAGGTAATGAAATAGAAAAAGAAAGAAATGTTATTTTACAAGAAATGAAATTACACGAAGACAACCCTCAAAGTTTATTGTACGACCTTTACTGCGAGAAAATATTTATAAATACACCTTATGCCCACCGTGTTCTTGGAACAAAAAAAGTAATTCAAGATGTTTCAAAAGAAGAAATCACAAAATACTATCACACTCATTATGCACCAGAAAACCTAACTTTGGTTATAGTCGGAGCCGTAAAAACAGATGAAGCAAAAACAGCAATAGAAAAATACTTTGGCACAATAAAAAAGCGTTCATTTTCTAATGAGAAATTAGAAAATGTTAAAGTAAAACAACAAGATAAAACAATACAAAAAGATGTAGAGCACACCTACTGGATTGGCGGCTTTCTGGGGCCAAATGCAAGCAGCAAAGAACAATTTAGCGCAGAAGTTGCCGCATCAATACTTGGCGGTATGCGTTCATCGCGCCTTTATCGTAAACTACGTGAAGAAGACAAAACTGTCTATGCAATTGAAACTTCTTACTGGGCGCAAATTTCAAACGGGGCATTTGTTTTATGGGCAATTCTTGAACCACAAAATAAAGAAAAAGTAATATCTGAAATTAAAAACCAAATTAGCTTACTTATGAATAATGGCCCAACCAACAATGAGCTGGCTAAAGCAAAAGAAATGATAACTACCGAGCATGCGTTGGCGCATGAGAAATTTTCCGACCAAGCCGATTTAATTGGCTACTTATATACAATTAACAACCCATGGATAATTGACAGTTATATCAGCGGTATAAATGATGTAACAAAAGATGATATAACGAACCTGCTTAAAAAATATTATTTAAACAAAAATTTCACGAGTGTAGCAATAGTGCCGAAACAAAATGAAAAATAGATTAATTTATTTACTATGTGCAATGCTCTTGCCTCAAATAGCGCTTGCGGAGGGAAATATGGAAAGCTTTACGCTAACAAACGGTATAAAAGTGATTTATAAACAAACAACTCAACACCCCATAGTTTCAATACGGTTATTTTTAAAAACCGGCACCGCCTCAGAAAAACCAGAACAGGCAGGGTTAGCAAACTTCACACAAATACTTTTACAACAAGGAACAAGAAATTTAAACGCTCAGGAGTTTGCAAACCAAATAGAATCATTAGGCGCAAACTTCTCCGCCAGCACCGATTACGACTTTAGCACAATAAGCATAACCCTTTTAGATAAAAACTTTGAAAAAGCCCTTAGTTTGCTTACAGATGCGGTTTTAAACCCTGCCTTTGACGAGCTTGAAATTGAAAAAGAACGCTCATCAATACTTGCCGACATAAAAAGCAGAAAGGACTCAATTCACTTAACTGCAAACGACGCAATGTTAAAAGTTTTTTATGGCACCCACCCATATTCATGGCCGCAAATTGGTAAAGAAGAAACCGCATCAACTTTTACAAAAGAGAACATAATCAACTGGCACAAATCAAACTACACAGCAGACAATGCTTTAATTGTAATTACCGGAAATGTCAGCGCAAATGAAGCAAAAATCTTGGCCGAAAAATACTTTAGCCAAATACCAAAAAGTGCGACTAAAACCACAAGAACAGAAGCTACTATTCCAAAGGCGTCAAAAACCGAGTTTGAAAGCAGCAAATTTAAACAGGCATTTTTAATAATTAGCTATCCTGCTCCCAAAATAAACCAATCTGACTTTTTAAAGTTAAAATTATTAAATGTGTACCTCGGCGGCCGTATGAGCGGGGTACTATTCTCAAAAGTTCGCGAAGAACTTGGCGTATGCTACGAAATAAACTCAAGTTATCCATCTATGCAAGATATTGGCAGGTTCTCAATTTATGCCGGAGTTGACAAAGAAAATGTAAACAAAACAATTGAAAAAATTGATGACGCGCTAAATTTCATTAAAACTAATGGCATATCCGATAAAGAACTTGAAGAAACAAAAGATTACCTAAAAGGTATATATTCAATGGACCACGAAACAATTGCAAAAGAAGGGTGGTACCTTGGGTATTGGGAAATGATTGGAAAAGGTTTTGCTTACGACCAGAAATACATTGACGAGCTTTCAAATATAAATGCCAAAGACCTCACTGAGGCAACAACAAAATACTTCACACAAGACAGAGTTATAGTAACCGTGGTTCCTAAATGAGTTATTCCAAATATATAAAGATTATTTCTACACTTTTACTTGCCATATTATTTTTGCAATCATGCGGCGTTAACAACACAAAAAAAGATTACTCCGTCGCAAAAGACCGCAAACCAAACACAGGCGATGCTTATGTTTCCGCAATGCTTGGCGATGCAACCATATTAAATCCACTCTTATCGCAGGACTCATCATCAGGTCAAATAAACTCCTACATATTTAACGGCTTACTAAAATACAATAAAGATTTGACCATTGTAGGCGACCTTGCAAGCTCATGGAGCGTTTCAAAAAGCGGGAAAGAAATAATTTTTAATTTACGCAAAAATGTTTCTTGGCACGATGGCAAACCATTTACAGCTAACGATGTTAGATTCACATACGAAAAACTAATAGACCCCACCGTTAAAACTCCATACAGTGCCGATTACACATTAGTTAAAAAATTCACAGTTATAGACCCATACACAATAAAAATTGAATACTCAAAAACATTTGCCGGTGCGCTTGAATCGTGGATGATGGGAATAATACCAAAGCATATATTTGAAAACACCGACATAAATATAAACCCTGCAAACCGTGCACCAATAGGCACCGGCCCATACATATTTCAAAATTGGAAAACCGACGAAAAAATAACCCTTAAAGCAAATGAAAAGTATTTTGAAGGCAGGCCTTACATATCAAAATATTATTTCAGAATAATACCCGACCAATCGGTACAATTTCTTGAACTGCGCCAAAACAATATTGACGAAATGTCACTTTCTCCCGACCAGTGGAATTCATACCCTGAATTTTTTACTAATTACAACAAATTTAACTACCCGTCATTTTCTTATGTATATTTGGGCTTCAACCTTACAAGAGAACCATTTAACAACAAAACCATACGCAAGGCACTTGCTTATGCAATAAACAAAAAAGAGATAATTGACGGCGTGTTGCTTGGCATGGGAACCCCTGCAACAGGCCCATTCGTGCCACAGCACTGGGCATTTAACACCAAAGTAAAAGATTATCCTTACGACCCATCTTACAGCTTAAAGCTTCTAAAATTATTAGGGTACACACTAAACCCAACCGATGGCTATTTGTGGAAAAACAATAAAAGGTTTGAGTTTGGCATAATTACAAACCAAGGCAACAAAGTGCGCGAACTTAGCGCGCAAATAATTCAGGCACAGCTTAAAAAAATTGGTATAAAAGTAAACATCCGTATAGTTGAGTGGAGCAGTTTTATATCGCAATTTATAAACAAAAAGGACTTTGACACCGTGCTTTTAGGTTGGAGCCTATCTCGCGACCCAGACCAGTTTGTTATCTGGAACTCTAAAATGACAGGGGAAAACCAATACAACTTTGTCAGCTATAATAACCCGGAAGTTGATAAATTATTAAACAAAGGCAGGGAAACATTCAACATCACCCAAAGAAAAGTAATTTACAATAAAATACACGAAATCCTTGCCGACGACCTGCCATACATATTTCTCTATTACCCGCAAGCAATGCCCGTAATACATAAACGCTTTATCGGCCCCGAAGTTGCGCCTGCAGGGTTAGGTTGGAACAGTAATTTTTGGTGGTCACCAAAAGAAAATCAAAAATACAAACTTTCCGGGGACAATTAAATGTTTTCATATATTCTAAAACGCCTGCTTCAAATGGTGCCTATTTTGATAGGCATCACTATAATCACCTTTGCCGCAATGCACTTTGCGCCTGGTAACCCAGCCAGCTTAGCAACCGATATGAACCTAAAAGCATCATCTCAAACGCACGAACGGCTTGTAAAACTTTACGGGTTAGATAAACCATGGTACAAACAATATTTCTCTTGGCTTAAAAGAGTGGCCAAGTTAGATTTTGGCGACTCATTTAAAGATGGCCGCCCAGCCATTAAAAAAATATTTGAACGCTTGCCGGCATCTTTACTTTTAAACTTTTTGTCATTGTTCTTAATTTTCGCAATCGCAATACCTATTGGGGTAATTTCCGCAATCAAACGCAACACACTTACCGACAAAGCATTAACATTTTTTGTTTTTATCGGCTACGCAATGCCAGCTTTTTGGTTTGCGTTATTGCTTATGCTGCTTTTTGGCTTAAAATTGGGGTGGCTGCCAATATCCGGGTTACACTCAATAAATTACTCGGATTTAAACTTTATAGATAAAGTTTTAGATGTATCAAAACACCTAATATTGCCCGTATGTGCAAGTGCTCTAACCGGCATGGCATCACTTGCCCGCTACACACGAACAAGTATGATAGAGGCACTTAGCCAAAACTTTATAAAAACTGCTTACGCAAAAGGATTAAGCGAAAATAAAATAATTTTCAGGCATGCCTTAAGAAATGCACTACTTCCAATAATTACAATTGCAGGCCTATCGTTGCCGGCACTAATTGGAGGGGGTTTTATATTTGAAACAATATTTGCCTATCCCGGAATGGGGCGTCTTGGTTTTGAGGCAATAATGGCAAGAGATTACCCTGTAATAATGGCAACCGCCACTATTGCTGCGTTTCTTACACTAATTGGCAACCTGCTTGCCGATATATCCTACTTTATTGCAGACCCTCGCATAAGGCATGGTGGAAAATGAAAAATAAACTTGCCCTATTGGGAGCGCTTTGCATAGTCATATTAATTTTACTTGGAGCATTTGCCCCTCTCATTGCTCCAAAACGCCCCGACGAGCAAAACATAACAGAACGCATAAAAGCTCCGTCGTCAAAGCATATTCTTGGAACCGATGACCTCGGGCGAGATGTTTTATCACGAATGCTTTATAGCGCGCGAATATCCCTAAGCGTTGGCATAGTTGCGGTGCTGATAGCCATAACCCTTGGCACACTTATTGGAATGTTAAGCGGTTATTTCGGCGGCGTCACAGATTCAATTTTAATGCGTTTTGTAGATGTAATGCTGTGTTTTCCTACTTTCTTTCTATTGCTAATGGTACTTGCTTTTTTAGAGCCAAGCATACTAAATGTAATAATTGTAATTGGCCTTACCGCATGGCCGGGCCTTGCAAGAATAGTGCGTGCGGAAGTACTAAGCATAAAACAACGCGATTTTATAAACGCTTCAAAACTGCTTGCCACAAGCAAAACAAGAATTTTTTTAATGCATATATTGCCAAATGTAATTGGTCCAATTTTAGTTGCGGCAACACTTGGTGTTGGCGATGCTATACTTGCAGAGTCGGGGTTATCGTTCCTTGGGCTTGGGGTACAGCCGCCCGATGCCTCTTGGGGGCAAATATTAAGTGCCGGCAAAGAATACATACACATTGCATGGTGGCTTTCAGTTTTTCCGGGCGTTGCAATACTAATTACGGTGCTCTCGTTTAATTTGCTTGGCGAGGGAATTCGCGAGAAGCTAAACCCTAAAAAATAATTTATGAATATTTTAGAAATCAAAAACCTATCAGTAACCTACATTCAATTTGATGGCAGCGTGCTCAAGGCCCTTGATGATGTTACCCTTGACATTGTAGCAGGGCAAACACTCGCCATAGCTGGGGAATCGGGCTCTGGCAAAAGCACCTTGGCACTTGCGATATTGGGACTAATAAACAACTTTGGCGGTAAAATAACCTCAGGTAATATCTTATTTGAGGGCTTAGATTTGCTTGCAGTAAATAAAAATATTCTGCGCACTGTGCGCGGCGGTAAAATTGCAATGGTTTTTCAAGACCCATATTCATCATTAAACCCGGTCCTAACCATTGGACTACAAATAACCGAAACAATTCAAGCTCACAACAAAAAGCTATCCAATAAAGAAGTTATTAATCTGGCTTTAGAAACTCTTGAGATTTGCTCAATAAAAGAAAGTATAAGAATATTTAACTCCTACCCGCACCAAATTTCAGGCGGGCAAAGGCAACGCGTGGCAATTGCAATGGCAATATGCAACAACCCACAAATTTTAATTGCCGACGAAGTCACAACCGCGTTAGATGTAACCACACAAAAAGAAATAATGGACCTCTTGGATTCTCTTAAAACAAAGCTAAATATGTCTATACTTTTAATAACGCATAACCTCGCGCTCGCCTTTAAACGAAGCCAGCGCACTGCAATAATGCAAAACGGCAAAATTATAGAACTGCAAGACACACCCCAATTATTTTTGCAACCACAAAATATTTACACAAAACTACTTATAAACTCAACACCGGTGCTCGGTAAAAAAATTGGCACAAACTAAAATGAACAAGTTATTATTTTTACAAAACATCTCAAAAACATTTCAACAACAAAATATATTCGGCACAGAAAAACATACTGTTGCTGCGTTAGACAACGCCACAATATCTGTAGATTATGGCGAAATAGTTGGAATTGTCGGGGAATCTGGTTCTGGCAAAAGTACTCTGGCAAAAATAATTTGCGCGCTTGTAAAAGCCGACAACGGAAGCATAGAAATAGAAGAAAAAAACTCAAATATCATAACTGCCACTGAGTTATCCAAAATAGTTCAAATGATATTTCAAGACCCAGCAAACTCACTTAGCCCGCGAATGCGCATTAAAACAACACTTGAAGAGGCAATACTTTCAACACCCAAAAATAAACGCGCGCCGAAGCTTCAACATGTTTTAAACCTTGTTGGTCTTGATAATACTTGCCTATATAAATACCCGCACCAACTTTCAGGCGGGCAAGCCCAACGAGTAGCCATTGCGCGCGCACTGCTTAAAAACCCAAAACTTATAATTGCCGACGAGGCAATATCATCGGTAGATGTTTCTATGCAAAACCAGCTGCTTAGCTACTTTAAGTTTTTAAAAGATAGTCAAAATATGGCAATACTTTTTATAACTCATGACATTTCTGCCGCATCAAGCATTGCAGATAGAATTATTGTAATGAAAGATGGTAGAATAGTAGAGCAAGGTCAAACACAAGAATTGATAAATAATCCAACATGCGCATACACAAAAAACTTAATTGACTCAATACCAAAAATGACAAGAGATTAAACTTGTCATCCGTTTTTTTTATTTTGTCATCTCGGGCATAATACTCAAAAAGTGTTGCTAAAAACAAGGGATAAAGTCTTAAATATAGACGACAAGTAAAAACATTTGATACTCTTTTATTGAAACGGTTCAATAAAGGAGCATGAATGCAAAAAAAA
>JALOBY010000003.1 GCA_023228045.1 Endomicrobiales bacterium
GCAATTGTGTGCCGGGTGTTTTAAGTGTTAGTTTGCCAGTTTCTACCGCTTGTTTGCATAAATCATTTGCTATAAGTGTCCAACGGTTAATATTTTTAGTTAAAGGTGAACCAATGGCATTTGACAAGCGAAGTGAAATGCCTTGAATTTTACATTGTTTGTGTGCATCACGAATATAATCTTCTGAGTTTTTATGGGTTATTGCATAAGGATGTACTGGTTTTGCTAAGGTTTCTTCTGTAATAATGCCTTGTAGTGGTGTACCATAGATATGCGCAGTTGAAAAATAGACAAATCTGTTGGTTTTATTAGCAATTGCCGCATCTAAAAGGTTTTTTGTGCCTTGAGTGTTTACCAATGCAGCAAGTTCTGGGTTTGCGGCACTATCAATTTCGTTAAGCGCTGCAAGGTGTATAACGCAGTCAATCCCTTCGGTTGCTTTCAGACACTGTGAGTAATTAAGAATGTCTAATAAAACTACCTTTGCGTCTATTAGCTCTTGTGGTATTGAGTTTTGAGTTAAAGATCTTGAGCAAAGAGTTATTTGATATTTGTTTGTATTTAATAAATGCTGGGCTATTCGGCCGCCTAAATATCCTAACCCGCCAGTAATTAGAATATTCTTCATCTGTTTTTAATTTCCCAATTGTATGGTATTTTAGGCGAAGTGGGCTCTAATCTCATTATCTCGTTTGGGTCATGAGGAATCGTTGAGCAATTTGCAACAATAGCTGTTTGCGTGCCGATGCCTTTAAAGCCGTTCCAGACAAAGGGTGGTATGGTTACAAGAGAGTAATTTTCCTGCCCGATAAAAATTTCTTGCAGTTCTCCGTTTGTTTTACTATCTTTTCTGCCATCAAATAATACAAGTTTAATATTCCCAAAAACAACAGCGTAGTTCAACTCCATTTTTTTATGTAGGTGCCATGCTTTTACCGCACCAGGATAAATGCAAGAAAAATATATTTCCCCAAATGTTTTAAAGCTTGTTGAGTCAGATCTTAACATTTGCATTATTTTACCGCGCTCATCAGGAATTTGTTTTAATGGCGTTATTATCACTCCATCAATCATTTTGACGCTCCTAACTTATTTTTTTACAACCAATAAATATGTAATACAAATGTTGTCTACAAAAAACTTCTTGTCTAGCTTTAATGCAATAAAATCTAATGCATAAAACATAAATCTCCTAAAAGCTTTAAAAAAAATATTGTTTATTTTTAAATCACATAAATATAAAATAATTAATTGGCTTGTTGTAGCAAGACTTCCTTCCAATGGTTTTATTTCAGTAATTGTAAATCCATTTTCTTTAAACAATTTTTCAAGTGAATATTTTGTAAATCTGTAGTAATCATACGGCTCAGCATGTAATTTCCATGTCATAGGTACAGTGAAAATTCCATAGCCATCTTTTTTTAAAATATTGTGACATTTGGATATAAATTTATTTGTTTCTAAAACATGTTCCAACACTTGATTACAAAGCAATGTGTCATATTTATTGTCGTAGCTTTTATCTAAATCTAAAAAATTACAATACAAATCAACTTCTGTTTTCTCTTTATAATGTGCCTCATTCTGAATTGGTTCTTCTATTCCAAAGTGACTATCAACATAATCTTTAAAAATGTTTTTGTATGGTTTTGTTCCACATCCTATATCTATTAAGCTCCCTTTAGCATATTTCTTGGATGCTTCAATCATTGATTCTTTTATATTCAACTCTGCTATTTTTACAATGTTATACACTTTAACGTTTCTCCCCCATATATTTCTTTATCTGTTTTTTTGAAACTTCCAACATGTTGCTATTTTTTGCACATTCTTTGTACCAATCAATAGTGTTTATTACAGACGATTTAAAACCCCATGTTGCATTCCATTGCAACAAACTGTTTGCTTTATCGCAGTTTAAATGTAAAAGCCCTGCTTCATGAGGAGCATTTTTCTCTTTAATTAAATTGATTTTTCCACTTCCCCACTGCGTTACTGCAAGTTTCACCAAGTCGTGGACAGTTTTGATTGAAGAAAAGTCAGGTCCAAAGTTCCATGAACCAGAGTACTTTTTGGGGTTAGCTAATAGTTTTAAGGCAAGTGTAATATAGCCGGAAAGTGGCTCTAAAACATGCTGCCATGGGCGGGTTGAGTTCGGATTCCTGATAATTATGGTTTTTTTTTGCGAAAGTGCTTTGATAGTGTCTGGTATTATTCTGTTTTCAGACCAGTCGCCACCGCCAATTACATTACCGGCTCTTGCGCTTGCAAAACCAATGTTTGTTTTGTCAAAAAAAGATTTCTTGTAGGAGTGAATTGCTATTTCTGCCGCGGCCTTTGACGCGCTATAGGGGTCATCACCACCGAACTCATCATTTTCCCTGTATCCCCAAAGCCACTCTTTATTTTTGTAACACTTATCGGAAGTTATCATTAAAAGTGCTTTCAAGTTCTTTGTTTTTAGTGCCACTTCCATAACATTTACTGAACCGCTTAGGTTTGTATCAAAGGTTAATTTTGGTTCATTGTATGATTTTCGCACTAATGCTTGTGCCGCAAGATGAAATACAATTTCTGGCTTAATTTTATCAAATGTTTTTTGAAGTAAGTCAATTTCTCTAATATCGCCATCGGTGTGGCTAATAATATTTTTAAGCCCAAGTAAATTATAATTACAATATTTCCCCTCTGGTGGCAGGGCAAAACCATAAACTTTTGCGCCAAGCATTGAAAGCCACAGGGACAGCCATGATCCTTTAAATCCAGTATCGCCTGTTACTAAAACCCTTTTATTTTTAAATACACTAAAATTTTTGTTTATCTCCAAATTACCCATGGGGCTTCTCCTTTTGTATAGAGTGAATTAAGTAAAGAATATTCTCTTGCTGTGTCCATAGGTTGCCAAAAACCGTTATGCTCAAACATCATAAGCTGTTTTTCTTTTACTAGAGTTTCAATTGGTTCTTTTTCAAATACCAAACCGTCTTGAGTATTTAAATAGTTAAAAATTTCTTTTTTACACACAAAAAAACCACCTGAAATTCTGCCACCGGTGGCTTGTGGTTTTTCGTTAAACTCACTAATTACACCATTTTCATTCGCTACTATCTCACCAAAACGGCCAGGAGGGTTTACACCGCAAACTGTAAGTATTTTACCGTGGCTTTTGTGAAACTTAAGTAGTGCATCTAAATCTATATTTCCTACACCATCGCCATAAGTTAGAAAGAAGTTTTCATCATTACCAATATATTTTTGAATCTTCTTTATTCTAGCGCCTGTCATTGTTTGTGTGCCTGTATCGGCAAGTGTAACCTTCCAATCTGGGTTAACTGCTTTTGTGTGGTAGTCAATTTTACTTTCTTTTCCGATTGTTACTGTAAAGTCCTGAGTAAAGTTGTGGTAATTTAAGAAAAAATCTTTTATTACATTGCCTTTATACCCGAGGCATAAAATAAAATCATTATGAGCAAAATGAGAGTAGTATTTCATAATGTGCCATAAAATTGGATAGTCACCAATTGGTATCATTGGCTTTGGAATATCTTCTGCCACATCCCTAATTCGTGTGCCGAAACCACCACATAATATTACTGTTTTCATAGTATTTCTCCTGTAAAATTATTTAATAGCTTGTAAATAAAATGTTAAAGAGTTTAATGGAAACAAATGCGAAAGTTTTGATTCATAAAAAAATGGTTTTTTCTCTGCCAATTTTATAAGCATTTTATGAAACAATCCAATTTTAGTTTTTAAAAACTCTCTGTCAAACTCAATTCTTTCTACTTTAAATCTTACATTTGTGTAACAGTATTTTTTACAGAATAAATGGCTCGGGTCAAAGTAATAAAACCAATTTATTCCAAAAAAACGCTTATGTGTTGGGTCAATTGTAGCGTAGAAGCTTCTAAAATATGGCACTCCTACATACACCTTTGCTCCGTTTTTGCATATTCTATGTATTTCTTCTATACATTTTAATGGGTTGTCCATATGTTCTAAAACATTGTCTAACCATACTTCACTTGCACAATTTGCTTCAAACGGATACGGAAATTGGTTTAGATTATGCACAACATCCACATTTGGCAATGCTATACAATCAATACCTATAAATCCCGTTTTTTTAGATGAACCACAGCCAAAATCAAGCTTCATTTATTTCTCCATGTTTAAACTTGGAGCATTTTTTTTGTTCTGATTGATTTGTAATAAGCCATTGTTTCATTTCTGAATGTTGGTGAAAGCAATGCATAAATTAATAATGAAATTACAAACAATGTGGCTCCGTAAAGTATTGTTATTAATAATTGAATTTTTGATTTTGTTGCAATAATAAATGTATTGCTTAAATAACTGCTGAAAAATATTAAAGTTGTTGTTAAAAATAAAGGGAGCAAATTCTTTAGCACAGTTTTTTTAATTTCCCCAAGCATAAATTTATTTAGTATAAAAAAATACAAGAATGCCATAAGAGTTAAGGTGATTAACTTAAAAATGGCAAAAACTTTGTATGAATAAACATTAAAGAATAACAATATTCCTACCCAATATATCAGAAGAGATAATAGCATAACATAGTTTGTTGTTTTGACCCTTTCTTTTGCCACAAGCAGTGCCCCTGCTGGATATGTAACAAACGACAACGAATAAGCAAAAATAAGAAATTTTGCAATTGCTATAGAATCAACATATTTTTCACCAACCCAGGTAAGAACCAACGGATGCATTAAGGCCAAAATAACACCTATACCAATTACACACAAAGGGATTGTTAGTGTGATTATTTTATTTATATATTTCATTGTGTTCTTGTCATCTTTTAGTGCCACTAAATGGTTAATTCTTACATAAACAGGGCTAAATAATGTTCCAAAAAGTGATCTAAGAACTGAGCTTATACTTGCACCTATGGCAAATATTGCAAGGGCACTTGGGCCTATAAATTTACTTATAGCTAAACTGTCCAGTTCATAATACAAAATCCATAGAATTGTTCCCAACATTGACCCGAAGGCAAGTTTTTTAGTTTTACTGTATATAACTTTATTGAATTTTGTAGCACTAAATAAAGCGGTTATAGAGTAAGAATATTTTTTCTTAACAATAATTAACAAAAATATTGAACTTATAAAAAGAATTAATTGTGTAAAAGCAAAATACTCAACTATTTTGTACTGTCCTTTTGAAAAAAAATAAAAAATAGATGCAATTTTTATTAAGTTGCTTATTATTAATACTGTTTGTGAAAAGTAATCTTCTAACCGGATTGTAAATATAACTTGCAATACCCTATTTAATACAATTAGCGGCGCACTTACGGCAAGTATCAAAAAAAGTTTACTTGCTATCGGATACGATGTTGTGCCCTTAATATTTTTTATAAATATTTCTGGATACTGTGAAATTAAAAAAGCTGCAATTGAGAAAATCAAAGAGCACAAAATCATAATAAAAAGAACAAAACCAATTATATTTATCTCTTCAGATTTATTATTTACAGCAATGGTTTCACTGGCATACTTAGTTGCTGCAGTAAGAAAGCCAAAATCGGCATAGGATAGGAATATGGTTGTTGATATGCAAAGAGCGTAAACGCCGTATATTTGCTGTGAAGATGACAAATACGGCAAAACAATAAATACAGAAATAAAACCGAGCAGTATTGATATAAATTGTATTGAATATATTTTCAGGTAGTTTTTTGAATATGATTTCATAGAGTATGTTTTAATTAATATTTCCCCTTAAAAACTTAACAACTATATCTTTAGACAATAAATTATTTGATTTTGGTGTTGTAAAATAATCGTTAATATATTTTAAATATAAATCCTCATTTACACTCATATCAAAGTTGTCAAAACAAAAATTATTGTCAATTTCGTTAATATTAAATACTTTTCTGCCTAAAGTAGCTGCCATTTTAAAAATGAAAGGTAAATAATTATCCTTGTAAATTTGTTTGTATTCGTTTGTATATAAAAAAAATATTGGTTTTCTAAAAAATACAGAAAAACAAACGGAAGTACTCATGTGAGCAAAAACAAATTCAGAGTATTTTATTAGTTCAGCTGTTTTATTTTTAAAAATCTTTCTTTTATTAAATGGATTTTCCAAATAATCAGATTTCGGATGAGATGCTATCACAACTTCAACATTAAATTTCTTTTCTATTAAATCAAAAAAGTTATTCATAGATTTATAATAATTATCTGCATTTACAGCTGGAATGTTGAACATTTTTAAATCTGGATGATATGGCAAATATTCATCCAAGAAAACACAATATTTTTTATCTATTAATCTATCATTTTGTTTAACTTTTAATTCTAAATATTTATCATAATCAGAAAAATTAACCTCAACTATTTGTTTTACTTTATCTTTAAAATTGTTTTTAACAAGTTCTCCAGTTGTAAAAACAATATCGTAATTTCTTGTATATCCTAACTTTTTCGCGATTTTAGGAACAAGTGAAATAAATCTATTTTTGAAAAAAAACAATATTTTCAATGGGTTTTTACAAACATTTGATATTTTTTCTGAAAAGCATAAATCTCCGTATATCGGCAATCCATATCTTGCAAAAAAAGCCGTTTTTAAGTTGTATTTTCTAAATAATCTATGTAATTTAAAAACTTTTAATTCGTATGTAATTAAAATAAAATATAAAGCATCTGAATTGTTTTTTAAAAAAACCTTCAGGTCTTTATAATTATCAAATTTCAAAATATAATCTGCATTTAATGTGTCTGCTATTTTAAAATCTTTGAAAAAAATCTTAGTGATATCTAAATATTTTACATCAAATCCCTCTTCTTTTAATTCATTTAAATAAAAATCTTCATTTAATTTTTTGGTGAGGGACATATAAGAGATAAAATAAATTTTTTCAAATTTCTTCATTTCTGTATAATGGTTATTAAGTATTTTGCATATATTTTCTGTCTCTGTAATTTTTACCATTATTTCTCCCATGCGATTAACATCCTGTCGGGACTCCCCAGAATTCACATTGACTGCATAAGGGGATGCTTTTTCTTTTCCCTTCTATCTGAAGCTTCATCCATTCTTTTCTTTTTGCACTGTTCCAAATGTCAATTAAAGGCGTCTTTTTGCAATTTCCTATTATGCCAAGCCCTTTAGGGTCAAACCGTACGCAGATTGAAACATCTCCGTTTGTGCGAATAACCAGATGATTGAGAAAATCAAGGCATATCCCTATTTCCGGAACCGTGGGATTTCTTTTTTTATACGAAAAACTGCCCATAGGTGAATGGAGTATTCTTGTGGCAATAATACAATTAAATTTCTTATATTTTTCTATATCTACATCACCCAAGCACCGGATGATGACATTGGGTTTTCTATCATCTTTTATTTTCAGGAATTCTTCTATTAACTTATATTGTTCTTCGGCATCTTCATCTTTTTCAAATGTTGATATAGTCAGAGTATCTAAATTTCCTATAATTTCATCGGCTCTTTCCACAAGCAATTTGCCGTTGGTATCAGTGCAACGAATCTGCCTTTTAAACAGAGATGCTGCTTCTTTAAACTTAGGATAGAGAAGCGGCTCTCCGTTATCGTGAAACTGAACAACAATATTATTGGGAAGCTGTTTTGCGATGGATTTAACTAAGTCAAAATCCATATCCCCATATTGCAAAGCCAATTGCGGATAATCTCTGTCAACTTTTCTTCTGCCACACATCCAGCAATTCTTATTGCAGCGGCTGGTTAATTCAACATTTACGGTTGTTAATCCATTAAAACATTTGTTCATGTGCATCTCCATTCTAAAACAGCGAAATTTATTTAATCTATTTTTTTCCAAATCCTATCAACATCAGTTCTCTGGACCATCTCAAGAATTTATTTTTTGTTCTTACTGGAATAAATGACGATATTGCAGCACAAAAATAATTTAATACCGGATATTTCCAGACAATCGGCAGTTGACGAAATTTGTATACATTAATTTCGCTAAAACCGTATATTTTATAAATGTCTTCTAACGCATAATTGGTAAAAGGGGTTCTGTGAGAATAATCATCAAAATATATTTTGTAATTTGCTTCCCAATCTGGAACTAATGTTAAAAATATTCCACCAGGTTTAAGCACACGAAATGCCTCTTTAACAAACTTTTCCGGATAATAAAGATGTTCTATGAACGATTTTGAATAAACTATATCAAATGACGAATCAGGAAATGAAATACCCTCTTTTTCAACATCGCAAATTTTTATATCAAGGTCAGGACTGAACTGAGCAGTGCTTTGGGCTAAATCAATGCCGGTGACCTGCAGCCCTAGATTTTTAAAATGCCTTAAATGCTCCCCTCTCCCGCAACCAGTCTCAAGAAATTTCATCCCGGGTGACATTTTGAAAGCACTAAACAGATAATGACAAAGTTTTTCCGGATAATCTGTATATGGGCGTTTGCCTTCGTCATAAACCACCGTTATGTAGTCAGGCATATTATAACTCCTCCACAAGTTCCATGATAACTCCATCTTTGTCACGGCAGTACAACACTTTTGCTTTCCCATCCGGAGACACTTGCGGAACACTGTTACAGTGGTACCCATTATTTATTAGTTTTTTATACATTGATTCAATATTTAAAACCGTCAATGCTATGTGCGAACAACCAATTTGGTTTGCGGGAATTGCTTTTGAATTCTTTTTTAATGCAGGGCGATGATATTTGATAAGTTCTAGAATAAAACCGTTTTTATCTTTAAGTTTTATCCATTCTAAAACCGTGTTTTTTAGACCAACAACATTATCTATATAAAAGCCTTTCTCAACATTGCGTTTCCAAATATTTAATCCTAATATTTTTTTATACAGTTTCAGCGATTGGCTCAAATTTTGAACTACAATACCAAAATGCCTGGCTTTTACGGTCATAAATTATCCCTTATTTACTTCTATAATAGATTCTTCAAAAACCAAAAGCCCTTCCAACAGAGCTTCTTGTGTAATAAC
Organism: Endomicrobiales bacterium; assembly: GCA_023228045.1. Lineage (NCBI taxonomy): Bacteria > Pseudomonadati > Elusimicrobiota > Endomicrobiia > Endomicrobiales > Endomicrobiales bacterium. Next base: position 9,001 of record JALOBY010000003.1, read on the forward strand.
AAGCGGTGGAGCAAGCTTTATGGATTCTCTTCCTGTATGAACTACAAGAAGCCCTTTATGCATACAAGTTTCAGCTATTTTATCGCATAAATTTGTCAAAGGCTTTCTTTCAGGCGTATTGAAAATAACACCAGCGACAAGCCCCATACCCAAAATGTCGCTGATTATATCTGGATAACGATTCTTTATTTCATTAAGTTTTTGATGAAAAAGCTTCCCCAACACTTCTGCGTTTTTCATTATACCGTCTTCAAGTATTGCCTGAAGATTCGCTTTTCCTGCGGCGCAAACCATAGGATTAGCCGAATGAGTTGAACTCATAGAACCTATTTCAGGCAAATCCATAATTTCTTTTCTGCCTAGAACTATTGATAAAGGCATACTGGAACTTGCGCCTTTTCCACAGCAAAGTATATCCGGCTCAACCCCGTAGTGCATATAACCAAAAAGCTTTCCTGTTCTGCCAAAACCCGCCTGCATCTCATCAAAAGCAAGCAGCATATTATTTTCGCGGGCAAATTTTTCCACTTCCTGGACAAACTCGGGAGGGTAACAAACTGCTCCGTATCCTTGAAATGTTTCTAACATAAACCCGCAAAGATCTTCCTTGGGTGATATCCCCTTTTCTTTTAGGAGTTTTTCTATATTATCCCTAAAATATGCTTTTGGATTTTTTATCGCTTCTTTTCGCCACGGATAAGGAAAAGGAAGATGGTAAATATTGGGGTCTAAATAGCCAATCCACTCTTTTTGAGCAGGATTATAACTCATCATCTGAGCACCCATTGTTCTTCCATGCCAATTACCTTCAAATGCAATTATCCCCAACCTCTTTTTTCCTTTTTTCTGGCCATACATACGCATAAGTTTTAGCCCGGTTTCGGTTGCTTCGGTTCCGGCCGATATGAGGTATGCTTTTTCAAACTGATTGGGGGTATTCTTGATAAGATATTCCAGATAATCTGACCGTTCCTCACTGGCATATGTATATGTATGAAGGAGTGGCTTTTGAAGGACTTTTTTCAGTGCTTTAATTATCCTGGGATTTCCGTGTCCGGCATTAGCAACAAAAATAGTGCTCGTAAAATCTATCCAGGTATTTCCCCACGCGTCGGACACCTGAAAACCTTTTGCTTTATGCCAGACAACCGGAAGCTGTCCATGCATTGAAATGGATTCGTACTTATCAAGGTTCTCAAGGATCTTCAGGCTCTCAGGAACCGGAAGCTTCGTTTTAATTGTCCTGTATTTAGTTTTTACTTTTGGAACTTCACGGGGGACAATATTAAATCTGAATCCAGACATTCACTTACTCCCTTTTGGAAAATTCATTTTTAGAAAGTTTAAAAGAACACTCCCCTTACTTTTTATCTCGTATTCAAGATATTCAAAATCTTCCGAAGAATCTACTTCGGTACAGAAAGGTGAAATAAAACCGATCATTTTATCACCATGAAGAATTTTATTGTTCATAATAAACGATGCTTTAAGAATATCTACATATCCGTCCGGCACATATGCATCAGGAAAAACCTGGCGAGGATCGTTAAGTTTATCATTCCTTAATCCATTCATAAGGGAGGTAAAAAATCCTTCTTCATTTTTCTTAAACCATTTAAACGGAGATTCCGGCGCTTTATGAGCGGAACGCAGCGAAGTTGAGTTTGATTTAACGATTATATCGCTGATTGCCATATCAATTATCATAGGGTTACGAAGCGGAGTTGTTGGCCGTAAATGCACCCAATAATCAGGAATTCCCTTTTCGTTATCCATAAACCAACTAAGTGCATGAATCATAAAATCAAGATCTGTTGATTTATCTTGAGCCAATGCTGAAGGACGCATGAATGGAACTTCAGCACCAAATTTCTTACAAATGGCAGCAATTTCATCGGAATCCGTAGATATTATTATTCTTTCAATCTTTTTTGAAAGTTTTGCCGCCGCAACGGAATAAGCAATCAAAGGATAACCGGCAAGTAAGCGTATATTTTTGCCGGGCACACCTTTTGAACCGCCACGGGCAGGTATTATTGCAACTATACTCATTTAGATCCTTCTCCTCTTAATGGTATATGGGCTCTTAACTTTTTTGCAATTGGAACTTCTTTAGGGTTCACTCCTAACTTTCCGTCGCCCATAGCTTTTTCAATTTTCCTTACAGCACCTACCAACATTCTTAGCCCTGACGGTTCAACCGAAGCCGACTGGTCAGAACCATACATCGCTCTGTCTAGAGTAATATGGCGCTCAAGGGAAGATATTCCCATTGTTGCCGCGGCATAACTTACAGCCAATCCAACCTCATGGCCACTGTAACCCACATTGCATTTATATCTTTCTTTCAGAGTTTCTATGCAATTAAGATTAGCATCTTCATCATCCATAGGATAAGTTGAAACTGCATGCATCAATTCAAAAGGACAATTTGCTTTCTTAAATATTTCAACGGCATGATCTATTTGTTCTACTGTACTCATACCCGTAGAAACAAATGTATGTTTTTTTTCTGATGCAATCTCTTTTAGGAGATTATCGTAAGTAATCATTGCGGAAGCAACTTTGTTATATTTTAAATTAAATTGCCGCAGGAATTTTTGGCTCTCTACATCCCAGGCAGAGGCAAACCACTCTATTTTTAACTCTTTGCAATATTGGTCTATCTGTTTGTACTGTTCTGACCCAAACTCAAGGCCTTCTTTTTGAGCTCTCTGGGTTTTTCCCCAAGGGCTTTCCCTTAAAGAATCTAAAAGTTCTTTGGTATAAACCAAATCAATTGTGCGTTTTTGAAATTTAACTGCATCACATCCTGCTTCTTTTGCAACTTTAATCAGGTCTTTGGCAATATTGATATCCCCATTGTGGTTGATCCCGATCTCTGCAATAATAAAAATTGACATTTTACACATCCTCCTCTATATTTATTTGATTTGACACACAAGAACCTGCCATCCTTTTTGAATTAGCATTATCTATTTAATCGGTATCCTTTTACCATTAAGATTCAGCACAATTATCTTCTTGAATAGTTTTTAAAAAATACTGCAAAAACATTCTATGCATTATTGTATCAATCCTTGGCATTCCCGAATAATTCTTTCTCTACAATTGCGCAAATGATGTGACATATCAAAATATGCGATTCTTGAATCCGTGGGGTTTCCATAGACGGGATTTGGATACAGTAGTCACACAGCGGCTTCATATCTCCACCAGTGTTATTGGTAAAACCTACTGTTCTGATACCCATGTGTTTGCATATTTTTAATGCTTCAATGATATTTTTTGAATTGCCAGATGTGGATATTGCAAAAAAGATGTCGCCTGTTTTGCCATTGGCTTCTATTTGGCGGACAAAGGTTTTTTCATAGCCGTAGTCGTTACCGATTGCGGTTAATATAGAAGTGTTAGTGGTAAGTGCTATTGAGGCAAGGCCGGGGCGGTCAAAATAAAACTTGCTTACAAATTCTGCTGCAATGTGCTGGGCATCGGCAGCACTTCCGCCGTTGCCGGCTATTAATGTTTTATTTCCTGTTTTGTATGCAGATATCACTTCTTTGGAAACAGCTGCTATAGTGTTAATAAATTCAGGTTTTTGAAGTATTTTGAGTTTGACATCGCATGAGGTTTGAATTTGGTCCTTGATATACTGGTTCATTATACCTTTCTTCCCCTTAAACAACTCAAGATATCCTGGTTTTTATAGGATGTCTACTTTTGCAACCGTAATGGATTGGGACCTTTTATATCTACTAAATCCAAACTAAATGGTGTTCCAAATTCAACATTTCTCACCACTTTCTTACCTAAAATTTCTTTGTAATATTTAGGATGTAACCCATATCCAGGCCTAATAACTTTTATGTTTTCTTCTGTTAAAACATCGCCTTTTTTTATATTCTTTGAAACAAATATGGATTTACAAAGTTTTCGAGATTTTTTAATTTTATCGCTTAAGCTATAATCAACTTCACCTAATATTTTTTCTGTTTCTCTAACGCACCTTACCATCTCTTTAAATTCATTTGGCTCCAATGAAAAACTGGCATCTGGTCCGCCAATAGTTTTGTCTAAAATAAAATGTTTTTCTATTACCTTAGCACCTAACGCTACTGCTGTAATTGGTGCTGTTATTCCTAAACTATGATCTGATAATCCGACTATCTTCCCAAATTTATTTGCCATGTCTGGAATTGTTATTAAATTCATTTCTGACGGTTGCGTTGGGTAATTAGATGTGCATTTAAGCAAAACTACATCCTCATTCCCACATTTTTTGCATGTATCTATTGCAAGATTTATATCTTCTATTTCTGCTATTCCTGTTGCAAAAATGATAGGTTTATTTTTTGAAGCAACATATTCTATTAATGGAATATCCGTTATTTCAAATGAAGCAATTTTATAACACGGAACATTTAATTCTTCCAAAAAATCAACAGCGGTTTTATCAAATGGAGATGAAAAGAATATTAATCCGATAGATTCAGCAAAATCTTTTAGTTTTGGTTGCCACTCCCAGGGCATATAGGCATCTTTATATAACTGATAAAGTGTTTTGCCATCCCAAATTGTTTCTTGATTAATTTTAAAGCAATCATTGTTAGAATCTAATGTCATTGTATCTGGCGTATAGGTTTGAAGTTTAACTGCATCTGCGCCAGATTCTTTCATAGCTTTTATTGTGGCTTTTGCGAAATCAAAACTGTGATTATGGTTTGCTGATAACTCAGCAATTATAAATGCGGGTGCTTGCCCGCCAATTTCCCTATTAGCTATTTTCATTTGTTATTCCCATAACTACGACATTTATCCACGATTTGTTATTGTAAACAAATTCCTTAAGAAGGCCTTCCCTGATGAATCCATTTCTTTCGTAAAACTTTATTGCCCGTTCATTGTTTTCAAAAACTTCAAGTTTTAAGGTATGAAGTTTAAACTCAATAAATGCTAAGTATTTTAAACAATCAATTAAAACATGCCCCAAACCCTTAATTTTAATTGATGGATTTGTGTATATGCCTAAGTAGGCATTTTTATTTTCAGTGTGTAGTTTATTTATTGAGATTACCCCAATGTAGTTACCTGAAGAGTCACGAACAAGCCAGTAATGATTTGATTTGTCGTTTTTTAATTTTTTAATGAATTTTAAGTGTTCACTTAATTTAATAATATGTCTACCATACATCCACTTTAATATAGAAGTATCATTTCGCATTGAGAGAACAATTTTGTGTTGTTCATCAGTGAGATTAATGAAGTTTGTTAGAGTGTTACCGTTGATTGCAATATGTGTTCCGTTATGACTTTTCATTTATTATTGTATTTATTCTGAGTACATCTGCTGAAAAATCGTCCAAATTTTCATTGGAGTTTTTGTATGTTTCAAGTGTTATTAAGCTTTCTTTTGGGAGCAGTTCAATTATTTTTTTAATTGGATAATTTTCATTCCCAATGTGGTAATGTTTATCATAAATTGAATCAAATTTATTATCAACCAAATGAAACATTTTTGGGTTAAACTTTAAGAATTGCTTAATATATTCAATGGCATCTAATTTATTTGCGTTTGCTGCACAAATTGCATGACCAATGTCTAAGCAAAAGCCAACATTGGTATTGTTTAAAACATAATCAATTTCTTCAATAGTGGCTCCATTGCAAATAGAGTTGTTCATTTCAATAAAGTATGGTTTATTCTCAATTAAAATTCTTTTGTCGTTAATTTCGTTTAGTTGTTCAACTGTTTCTTTTATATCGCCGGCTATACCAGGGTGGAATATTATATATTTAGCGTTTAATATATTTGCAAATTCTATTGCTTCTTTTGCTGCTAACATATTTTTAATTTTACATTCTTTTTTTGCTAAATTTACACCATCTTTAAAGTGTGACGCATGTATTATAAATGGGATTTTAAAATTTTTCCATATTGACACATTGTTAAGCGAATTTGGAATTACATACAGCTCAATGTAACTGTATGTCCCACTACTGTACAACCTTTTTGCTTCCTCAATATAATTCGAATTTGTTGACCACAACTTTAAGCCAATATTTATCATGTTAACCGTTTAAACCCTGAGTGGCACACTGGGCCTTGAAGATATTTTTTTGGGTTACCTGACTTTAACGCATCAGCAATAAACTTAAATGCTTTATCAACCGCGACAAAATAACTTTTAACATGTTTTTCTTTATGGGCAAATGATGCATAGAAGGCGGTGCTAGCTAAAAACCCATTTTCCAACATAACCTGCGTGAATAAAGTTTTAAGAACAAGCGGTTCATTGTACTCAAATGAAAAGTGGCTTAATGGGTATATGCCGCCGCAATGAATTTTTAAAGAGTGTTTTTTCGCGGCTTTAAGCCAACCTTGTTGAACCAACTTCCCAGTTTTTTCTAAATGTTTGTGGACATTGTTTTTCTTAAATTTCTTTATTGTTGCTAATGCCGCTGTAGGGCCGATTTTGTCGGTCCAATAGGTGCTGCTAATAAATGTTTCTTGTGCTATTTGCATATAATTTCTTGTGCCAATTATTGCGGCCATAGGGAATCCATTGCTTATGCCTTTTGCAAAAACTGCCAAATCGGGCTTTAAATTATAAAGCAAATGTGCGCCACCAACATTTAGGCGCCAGCCAGCAGTTATTTCATCAATTATTAAGGGTATTTTGTTTTTTTTGGTTTCAGTTCTAATGGCTTCTATAAATTCCTTGTTTGGCTGGGTGTTTCGTATTGATTCCATTATTACAGCGCCAATTTCACCTTTATGTTCTTTTATAAGCTTCAAGAAGTGCTTAGTGTCATTGTAATTGAAAGGAAACGATGTTTTATTTAATGCACGCGGCACACCTAAAGGGCTTAATCCAGGGAGCAAATGTCCATCTAATGACTTACTGTCGGCTATGTTTGATGATAGGTACCAATCGTGCCAGCCATGATAACCACAAAACAATACTATATCTTTTCCTGTTTTTGCTCTTGCTACTCTTACTGCTAATGACATTGCCTCGCCGCCTGTTCTACAATATCTAACCATATCAGCCCATTTATGTAAACCCAACAAGAGATTGGCGAGTTCAACTTCTTCAGGAGCATTCAGCGTGGTCATATTACCGGCATCTACAGCAGATTTAACAGCTTTATTTACATCTGGGTCGGCATAACCAAGTACGCAGGATCCAATACCCATATAACTCATATCTATGTATTTTCTATTATCTAAATCCCAAACTTCACAGCCTTTTGCCTTGCTGTAATAAGCGGGCCAGTAATTTGGTAAAAACATTTCAGGTCTTTTGGATAATAGCTGTGTTCCTCCTGGTATCAGGAGTTTTGCTTTTTCATAAAGCTTTTGTGATTTGCCAATTTTGTTTTTCATTTTTTTATCTCTTTATCGTTATTTACTGACTTGATATATCCTAAATTGCGTGTAATTGCCGAGTTGATTTTTTCTAATTCAGGCTTTTTTTGTAATAAACTTAGAACTTCATTCATTCCAAAAAGTTCATTTTGCTTGTATAGTTCGGAATAAACCTTTTTAATAAATTCATAATCTTCAGGGTTATCTAATGTCCACCTTTTGTTAGATAAGTTTTGAGCACAACTCACATTTCCGATTTTGAAAATTTCACTATTGTTTCTTATAAATGGCGTGACATGTTCTCTTTCGGATAATAGTTTTGCATTTTCCCATGCGTTTTTGAGTGCTGCAAAGGTAAATACCTCAACATCTTCCCCGTCTGGAAATGTTTCGTCTAGTGTGTTTGATGTGTAGTCATTTTTTTGTTTAAGATGAACATCAATAACATTGTCAATTATGGAAGGGTCTATTATAGGGCAGTCGGCTGTTATTCTTACAATGTGATCAGGTGAGAACAATTTTGCTGACTGATAAAACCTGTCTAATACATCATTTTCAGAGCCACAGAAGACTTGTATATTATTTTTAATGCAGATTTCAAGAATTGGTAAATCACTTTTTGATATTGTTGTTGCAAGAAGTGTATCAGTTGTTAGTTTACTTGCTTTTGCACGCCTAATTACTTGTTCAAGAACTGTTTTGCCTTCTAAGTTTAATAATACCTTTGAAGGAAGCCGAGTTGAGCCGGTTCTTGCTTGGATTATTAATAGTATTTTCATTGTAGGTTCCATTTAGTAGGTAAAATCATATTTTCATCTTTTACTTCTAAGCATGTTAAAGCCGTGTAAACATTTTTAACTCGCCGCATTTCTTTTAAACTTTCTATATTTTCATTTAGGTTATTTAAGCTATCTACCCCAATTACTACCTTGTCTATGTTGCTGTTAAGACACGCAAAACACAAACACAATGAGTTTACCGCTATTTTTTGTTCTTTAGAAATTTCCGCAAGCTTTTTTATTTTTTGTTTTATAGGCGCAAAAAATGAATTAAGTTCATTTGGATTTTTAAACACTAACCCTTGAAGAAAAACTGACCTTGTATGAACTTCTATTCCTTTTTTTTTGCATATCTGAAAACAAGTTGCAAAGCGTTGGTCAAAAACACTATAAGGCGCTTGTATAATATCAGGCATTATTCCACTTACTAATACTTCGTCAAATTCTACAGGGTTGTAAAAAGAAAATCCAATTTTACTTACCTTCCCTTTTTGTTTAAGTTCTTGAAGTTTTTCCCACAAAGAATTATTATTTTTAAAATCATTAAAGTTGTGTATTAAAAGACCATAAATATTATTGATATGTAGGCGAGCCAATGAGCTTTCAATTCCTTCTATGCAATTAGTATTTGATGTGATTTTAGATATTATTTTTATATTGCTGTTTGTTTTACTTATAAATGCGCCTATTACCTCTTCGCTGTCGCCGTATGCTGCTGCCGTGTCTAATGTATCAATAGAATTATTCATAGCACTGTTTAAAATTTCAAAAGCAGTTTCTTTGGGAATTTTCCCGGATGAATTGTTAATCCCATAATTAAGTCCAAATTGAGCTGTACCAAGAGCAAGTTTACTTGACATCATTAATTACCTTTAAAACTGTTTTGGCAACATATTCTACTTCAGAGTTTGTCATGCTTGGGAACAGAGGTAAACTTAAAGCTGCTTTGTAATAATTTTCTGCGTTTGCACATATATTTGATTTGTATCCAATCGACTTATAATACGGTTGTTTATAAACTGGAATGTAATGAACTTGCGTGCCAATGTGTTCTTCTTTTAGCTTTGAAACAATTAATTTTCTTTTTGAAAAAAGATTTGGTTTTAATTTTACAACATAGAGATGATAAGAAGAAGAATAGCATTCATTTTCAACTGGGGTTGAAAAAAATGGATTATTTTTGAATATTTTATTGTATTTTTTAACTATTTCTTTTCTTTTATTTATAAAAGAATCTAACTTTTTGATTTGTGAAATTCCGAGCGCGCATTGTATATCTGTAATTCGGTAGTTGTATCCTAATTCTTGCATTTCATAATACCACTCGCCATCAGGATTGTTTATAAAGTTTGATTTTGTAATACCGTGAGACCTTAACTTTATTAGCTTATCATACATATCCCTTCTGTTAGTAAGTATCATGCCACCTTCACCGGTAGTTATGTGTTTTACTGGGTGAAAACTTAGTATTGTCATATCGGAGTGCGCACAAGAACCAACTTTAATCCATTTATTGTTGTGCTTATATTTTGCACCTAAAGCGTGAGCGGCATCTTCAATAACAGTTAATTTGTGTTTTTTTGCGAGTGTGTATATTTGCGGCATATTGCAAGGGTGACCAGCAAAATGAACAGGGATTAATACTTTAGTGCGAGGTGTAATTTTTTTTTCAATGTCTTTGATTGATATGTTTGCGGTTTCATTTTCAATATCAGCAAATACTGGTTTTGCATTACAGTAAAGCATACAATTTGAAGATGCAACAAATGTTATTGGCGATGTTATACCTTCGTTATTTTCACCAAGCCCTGCGGCAAGGCAAGCCAAGTGCAGAGCTGCAGTACCATTAGAAACCGCAACAGCATATTTCACTCCACAATATTTTGCCACAGCTTGCTCAAATTCGCCAACTTTCGGACCCTGCGTTAATAGCTGTGACTTTAAAGTTTTAATGACTTCTTTAATGTCTTCTGAATCGATTGATTGTCGTCCGTAAGGTATAAAGTTCATTTTAGTAAATAATTTCTATTGTGTTTAAGAGTGTTTTTATTTCTTCTATGTTTATTTTTTGAGGATTAGTATTTGACGAGTACATGAATCCTTCACTTACTTTCTTACCACCTTTAGTGAAATGTTTTTCAAAGTTCCACCAATTGAAATGTGGGTAAATTATATATGTTTGAGCATATTCATAAGTGTTTCTAGCATCTTCTTCGGTTATCATTACTTCGTGAAGTTTTTCGCCTTCCCGTATACCTATTTCGTCAATTTCAACAGATGGGAGCATTGCTTTTGCTAAGTCAATCATTTTGCAAGAAGGTATTTTAGCTACATATATTTCCCCGCCCTTTGCTTCGCCCAAAGCTTTTATTACGAGGTCTATTCCTTGCTCAAGCGTGATCCAAAACCTTGTCATTCTTATATCTGTGACTGGAAGTTTTTTTATGCCTTTATCAATTAGTGACTTAAAAAATGGAATAACGGAACCTCTACTGCCGGTAACATTACCATAGCGAACAACACTAAAAACTGTTTTGCGTGATCCAGAATAGGCATTTGCTGAAACAAATAATTTATCTGAAACTAATTTAGTAGCACCATATAGATTTATAGGGTTGCAAGCTTTATCAGTTGAAAGTGCTACAACTTTATTTACACCTTTATCTATGGCGGCATCTATTACATTTTCTGCCCCATGTATGTTGGTTTTTATTGCCTCTATAGGGTTATATTCAGCGGCTGGAACATGTTTTAATGCGGCAGCGTGCACAACTACATCAACGCCCTCAAATGCACGGCAGAGGCGTTCTTTATCGCGAACATCTCCAATAAAAAACCTAAGTTTGTCATTGTATTTTTCAAATTGCTTTTGCATTATATATTGTTTGTATTCATCTCTTGAGTACACAATTACTTTTTTTGGGTCATATTTTTCAAATAAACGCTTTATAAACGATTTTCCAAATGATCCTGTTCCGCCAGTTACAAGTATGATTTTTCCTGTCAACATAAATTCCCCTTGTTTAATTTATTAAAACATTTTTGCTTTAATCTTTAAGCAACAGTTGAGTATCTGAAAGGTATTTTAAAAGATCAATATTTTCACCCATGTCCGTTACCAAAATTACCACTTCAGTGTCAGTTGAAGTTTGTTTCCTGTCTATTGCTATATCTTTTGTTTTAAGGTTTTTTATGGCAATTTCAGCAATATCCGCAAGCTCGTCTGAACCGATAATTGAAAAAGACCTGCACCCAAGCTTATAGTGTTTAATAACAAGTTCTTGGATCTGTTCCCTTATCTTTTTTAATAAACCCACTGTTCTTTTGGCAAATGCGTAAGAACGCGTTGCTTGTTCAGAAAACCCTTCTGGAGTTAAAAGGTATTGAATTTTTTTGCGATTTAAAAGCTTTGCTTTAATATATCCCTTTATTGTAAGGCGTTTTATTATAAGATTTGTCAAACCCAAAGATATACCAGTTTTGATTGCAATAGAACGCTGATCTGGACTTTGATTGCTTGATATTTCTTTTATTACAGCAAATTCTTTATCGTTTATTGACATATTTCCCCAAAATTTAAACATGCGACAAATCGTTTGTTCAACTGTTGAACATTGTATATTTTGGATTTAGGTTTGTCAAGTTATGCTGTGTTGAATACTTAAACTAACAATTTTATGCGTTAATTGGAGATTTTATTAAGCATTTTATTATAAACGGCTAAATACTTGTTTGTTGCAATTTTATAATCAAAATGTTTGTAAAAACGATTTTTGCCTGCAACGCCAAAAGAAGTAACTTTCTCATGGTTTGATGCAAGCTCTTGCATGGCTAAGGATAGAGCTACACTATTTGCAGGTTCAACAATTAATCCAGTTTCATTGTTTATTATTTGTTCCTTAACCCCTCCAACATCTGTAGCAATTACCGCTTTGCCAATAGACATTGCCTCTAATATTACAAAAGGAAAGTCCTCATTGCAGATTGATGAGAGCACAAAAACATCTAAAACATTAATAAAATTGAATATATTTTCCTCGCCTTTGGTGAAAATTACATCATCACATAAACCAAGTGAATCGGAAAGATTTTTTAGCTCTGCCTCAAGAGGTCCTGTCCCCTCAATAAGCAAAAGTGGAGCTTTTCTATTACCCATGCGCTCAACTAGCATTTTTTGAGCATTTAAAAGGTGCTTGTGACCTTTTCTTTCAATTAAAAGGGCCACAATGCCAAAAATGGGCCTGTTGTTGGTATTTATGCCTTTTTGCTTAAGATAATCAAACCGGCTAACATCAGGTTTTTTTGTTTGTATTCCATTATGAATACTCATTAACTTTTTTTTGGGCAATTTAAGCATATCTGACAATGCATCAAGTGCATTTTGCGAACCAGTAATAAAAAGATTTGTATTAATTGCTATAAGTTTATCTATCAAATAATCAAATTTTCTGCTGGCAAATTTATAACCAAACGCAATGTTGTTTACAACCATTAAAGTTTTACTTATACCGGCAAATTTTGCTGCCAAGATAGCTGCAAGGCAGGAATATGCAGCAGGGTAGCCTCCATTATTTACATGAAGTATCTCTATTTTTCTGTTTGATAAATTATGCCAAATAACTAAAAGATTACGAATAAAAAAAACATATTTTAATATAACTTTAATCGGAAAGAATAAGGGCTTTAATTTGGAATGATTTATTTTTTCATTTATAGTTTCAAAGTCCCAAATGTTAAGTGGTATGTATGTAACATCTTTGAAAAATGCTTTTTTCATTAGCCCATCATTATATTCAGTTGAATGCCTGTAAAAAAATAAAATATTAAATGATGATTTTATATCTTGACTAGCAAAAAAGTATGAAAGCATATTCTCACAACCTGCAAAAAATGGGCAATCGGAGTAATATGCAATTGTTTTTTTAGTCATAATTTAAATTAAACAACAATGAAGAGAGTTTTTTGATTTTTGTAAAAAAGAGTACTTCGCAAACTTGATAAACAATACATCCAGTTTGAAATGTTTTTTATTTTGAACAATGGTCATATTATAAAAAAGTGGTGTATGTGAAAGTGTTATTTATTTGAGTTCCAAAGATTTTTAAACCAGCTTTTAAGTGATGAGTTCATTTTCATACTGGTGAAAGAAAACTTCCATTTTTTTTCTTGTACTGTTGGTTTTATTTTTCTTGTGCCGCCTGGAATTATGCCTAATTGTTTGCCAACTTTTTCAAATTTATCAAGCACAAAATCAAGTTGTTCGTCGGTGTGAGATGCCATATAGCTTGTTCTTATGATGGCTTGGCCTTCTGGTACAGCCGGGCTTACAACAGGAGATGCAAAAACCCCTTCGTCGTAAAGCATACGCCACATTTTAAATGCTTTCATATCTTCCCCAACTGTTAGTGGTATAATCGGCGACTGGGATGTTCTTGTATTAAATCCAATTGCCTCAAAACCCTCTTTCATTTTCTTTGTGTTATGCCAAAGTTTTGCGATTAGTTCTTTGTCTTTTTCAATTATATCTAAAGAAGCATCTATTGCGGCAACGCAAGCTGGAGGCAAACTTGCGGTAAATATTAAAGAACGCGAGAGGTGCTTTATGTAGTGTACAACTTCCTCGCGGCTTGCAATAAAACCGCCAATAGATGCCAATGACTTTGAAGCGGTTGCCATAACAATATCTACTTCATGTTGTAAACCAAAATGTTCACCGGTTCCCCTGCCTGTTTCGCCAAGAACGCCAAGTGAATGTGCTTCATCAACCATTATTCTTGCCTCATATCTGCGGGCAAGCTTAACTATTTCTGGCAAATTTGCAATATCGCCTTCCATACTAAATACACCGTCAACTACTATTAGCTTTGGGGTGTGTTCATACTTTTGCAATTGCCTTTCTAAGTCGGCCATATCATTGTGGCGGAAACGCACCATTTCACCCAAAGCAAGGTGGCAACCGTCTATAATTGACGCATGATCAAGTTTATCTGTGATGACTATTTCATTTTTACCTACTAATGAGGTTATTGCCCCAAGGTTTGCATGGTGCCCGGTTGTAAAAAGTACGGCAGCTTCCTTACCGACAAATTTCGCAAATTTCTTTTCTACTTTTTCGTGAAGATCTATTGTTCCATTTAAAAACCTTGAGCCGGTACACGATGTTCCATATTTGCGCACAGCTTCAACACTTGCCTCTTTTACCTTCGGGTGACTGGCAAGTCCGAGGTAATTATTTGAACAAATAACTATTTTTTTCTCGCCTTCTACAATTATTTCGGGCCCTTGCCCGGATTCTGTTTTTTTAAAATAAGGGTAAACACCCGCGGCAATAATTTCATGTACTGTTGTGAATTTAAAACATTTTGCGAATAAATCGGAGTTTTGCATTTTCAAGCCCCCATAAGTTTATAGCCATTTATTATTTTGGTACCAAGAATAAGTAATTTTAGCACCAATTTCCAATTTTGTAAAGGTAAAAGACAGCTCTTCTTCAGTGTACTTGGTGTTAAACAACCAATTTTTTTGTTGCATTTCAATTATTTTTTGAAAGTTTAATACGGCAGGTTTTTTTGTTATAAGTGAAATTATTTCAGAAACTACTCCCGCAATCCAAAATATTATGCTTGGCAATGGCAGAGGTATTGTTTTTTTATTTATTGCTTTTGCGATGGTTTTTGCCGTTTGTCCCCATGTGTATTTTGCAGGTTCTGCGAGGCAAAATGTTTTGTAGTTTGTTTTATCGCTTGAAAGACAAATCTCTGAAACTTTACAGATGTCTTGCACGAATGTAAGTTGAATGGTTTTTTTAGTAAGAGTAAATGGTTTTAGCCCTTTGTTTACAAGGTTGAAAAAAATAAATAGGTCTTTATCCCTTGGCCCATAAACTGAAGCAGGCCTAAGTATTGTGTAAGGTATTTTATTATTTAGCGCAATAAGTTCCTTTTCACCTGCAAGTTTGCTTTTTCCATAGTCCGAAACAGGGTTTTCTTGCTCGGATAGTTCCTTGAAATTGCCATTTGTAGACGGGCCCATAGCTGCCTGTGATGATATATAAATAATTTTTTTACAGGTTTTGTTTTTTGGTGAAAGGAGGGCATTTACCAGATTTCCTGTGCCGACTTTATTAACCTTATAGTAGGTTTCTTTTTTTAATGCCCTGACTAAACCGCCCGCATGAATTAACGCGTCAATACCATCAAGCGAATTTATTAGTGTTTCGGGTTGGTTTAAATCGCCATAGCGGCATTCTAGTTTTTTGCCGGCCAACCATTTGCAATTGCTGCTCTTGCGCACAAGGCAAACCACACTATGGCCTTGCTCAAGCAGATAATCTGCAAGGTTGCTTCCTACAAAACCATTTGAACCGGTTATTAATATTTTCATTTTTTTCAGCAAATCCTTGGGAGTTGTTCACCCTCAAGCATTACAATAGGGCGCAACCCACCGTTAAGTGTTTTAAGCCACACACCTTTTGGTGAATTAACAACGGTCCCGATTATTTTTGTGTTGCGTCCATATTTGTGTGAAGCCATTGCCTTTTCAATTTTGCTCGTTGCACTTTCCTGTGCAATTACAATTACCTTGCCTTCGTTTGCTAAATAGAGAGGGTCCAAACCAAGCATTTGACAGACACTTTTGGTTTGTTTTGAAATGGGTATATGTTTTTCCTCTATAATTATGCCTACATTAGACATATTGGCAATTTCGTTTAGTGTTGTTGCAAGCCCGCCCCGGGTTGGATCGCGCATAACACTTATTTCACCTGCAAAAGGCAGTGTTTTTGCTATAAGGCCATTTAGAGGGGCGACGTCACTTTTTACATTTGTTAGAAAACCATACTCATTTCTGGCACCAATTACAGCAACTTCATGATCTCCAATATTACCATTTAGCAACACACACTCGCCAGGTTTTGCATTTGAACCGCTAAACTTTGCATTGACATTTAAAACACCTACGCCTGAGGTTGTAATAAATAGTTTATCGCCCTTACCCCTTTCTACAACTTTAGTATCCCCACCAACTATTAGCACATTTGCCTCTTTTGCAGTTAAAGCTATTGACTTTGCTACACGCTCAAGTACATCAAAGCCAAGCCCCTCTTCTATTATTGCGGCAACAGTTATGGCAACGGGTGTTGCCCCCATTACAGAGAGGTCATTTACTGTACCGCAAATGCACAAACGACCAATGTCGCCGCCAGGAAAGAACAATGGATTAACGACAAATGCATCAGTTGTAAAAACTATATTTTTGTTGTAAGTGCCCAATACAGCCGCATCGTCAAGACGGCTTAGAATTTTATTTTTAAAGTACTTAGCAAAAACATTTTTTACTAGTTCATGCGTTAGCCGCCCACCAGAGCCGTGAGCAAGTGTAATTTTGTTAGCTTGTTTATTTGCGTTTGGTGTTTTTGCCATACTTGTACTCTGCGGCACAAGCACCTTCTGATGAGACCATGCATGGTCCAATTGCAGAAGCTGGTGTGCATATTTTTGCAAAAAGTGGGCATTGAGGCGGTGTTTTTTGGCCAAGCATTACAGCCCCACAAAGGCAATTTTTAGGTTCACTTTTGCTTTTTATTTTAATGCTAAATTTTCTTTCCGCATCATAGGCGGCATAGGCATCTTTTATAGCATAACCGCTTTTAGCAATTATACCAATTGCCCGCCAATCTGAATCAACAATTTTGAAAACTTTTGACAAAATGATTTGTGCTTTTTTATTGCCTTGTACGCTTACAATATCACTGCATTGCGTTACAATCCTTGGTTTATTGTTTCTTACCATTGATGTTAATAGTTTTATTGCTTTTGTGATTTCTTTATATGAAAAACCAGCAACAACACCAGGTAGATTGTATTTACTTGCAAGGAATTTATATATATTTGAACCAATAATTGTTGAAACATGGCCGGGTAGTAAAAAGGCGTTAATTTTGCATATTTTGTTTTCAGCGATAAATTTAAGCGCAGGTGGTATAACCTTAAATAGACACAATACAGAAAAGTTGCTAATTTTTAAGAGTTTCGCTTGTATTATTGTTGCGGCAATTAATGGTGATGTTGTTTCAAAACCAACCCCAATAAAAACCACTTCTTTATGCGGATTTTCTTTTGCTATATCAAGCGCATCTATCGGGGAATAAACAATTTTAATTGTTGCGCCGTTAGTGCGTTCTTTATTTAGGGATGAGTATGAGCCGGGCACTTTAAGCATGTCGCCAAAGGTGGTTATAATTACATTCTCTTTTTTTGCAAGCGCAATAGCTTTGTCAATTGCACTAATCGGGGTTACACAAACAGGGCACCCTGGCCCTGAAATAAGCTTTACATTAGCAGGCAGCAAAGAACGAATTCCAAAGCGGGCAATTGCCATAGTGTGAGTGCCGCAAACTTCCATAATTGTAACTTTATTTTGCATGCTTAATTATCTCATCTAATAGAGTAGCTGGGGTGCTTTTAGTAAATATCAAAGCACTATGCTCCTTGTTGTAAAAACCTTCATTTGTGATGTGTTTGAAAAAATTAATTAGAGAGTTAAAGTAACCAGCAGTATTTAACAACCCAAAAGTTTTTTTATGCAATCCCAAAGATGACCATGCTACTACCTCAATAAATTCTTCTAAAGTTCCTATTCCCCCAGGCATTGCGATAAAAGCATCAGAAAGCTTTGACATTAAAGCTTTTCTTTGGTGCATACCATTAACAATATGAAGTTTTGTAATGCCGGTATGCACAATTCCGCGATTTGCCAGGTGTTTAGGTATTACACCAATTACTTTGCCGCCTTTATTTATTACAGCATCGGCAATGATACCCATTAAACCAACCTTTCCACCACCATAAACGAGAGTAAGCCCTTTTTGAGCAATTAAAGTGCCCAATCGCTTAGCCGCTACGATATGTTTTTTATTATTGCCAGTGTTTGAACCACAGAAAACACAGATACTGCTTATTTTTTTCATTTTATAGCCGCTTTTTTAATATTGAGTAAAGCTTCATGTTATGGAAAATGCCTTTTGAGTAAAGAGCGCTCCGTAGAGTTCCCTCATATTGCATACCAAGTTTCACCATCACTCTTTCAGATGCGCTATTTTCCTGCATGCATTTTGCCGTAATTCTGACAAGAGTGAGTTTATTAAAAGCAAAACTGAAAAGTTCATTTAATGTTTCAACCATTAGCCCCTTTCCTCTAAAATCATTAGACAAAGCATAATTAGTTTCGGCGCTTTTATTATGCGTGTTTATATCAAAAAATCCAGCTGTGCCGATAAGTTTTTTGTCGTACTCTATAGCCCAGATGCATTCATTATCATGCGAGTTATTTAACATTAAATTAATAAAATCGATACTCTGTTCAATAGAAGTATGCGGGTTCCATAGGGTGTACTTGCTAACGATTGGATTTGATGCATAAGCAAACATATCCTTGGCATCGGATATGTTTAATGAACGAAGAATTAGATTTTTTGTTTTGAGGTTAGTTGGTTTCATTATCTATCATTTCTTTTAATATACTTTCAGTTGTTTGGGCTTCTTCTTGTGATATTTTTGAGATTGCAAAACCGGCATGTATTAAAACATAATCGTTAACTTTAGCAGAGGGCAATAGATCTAAGCGAATTTTGCGCTTTGCGCCGCCAAAATTTGCATCCGCACTGAGCCCTGTTATATTTAAAATTTTTGCTGGTATAGCCAAACACATATATTATCTCCCCGCCCAAGGCGGGTCAGCCTCGGGCTGACGGGATGACAGACAATTCTTATCTGTTTTTGTTATTTAAAATTCCCTGCAAGCCAAGCTTGGCCTAACGATATGCCGCCATCATTTGTTGGCACAAATTCATTTGTGTAGTAATTTGCACCCAAAGGTTCAAGTTTAGTTTTAAGTAATTCTAAAAGAACTTTGTTCTGAAACACTCCGCCACTAAAAATAACGGTTTTTGTTTCAAGTTCAATACTAAGCTTTTTAAACACATCAACAACAATTTGCGCAATCATTAAATGGAACTTTGCACTAATTATGCTTGTTGGAGTTTTATTAAAAAAATCTTTGATAATTTCTCTTATTGATTGATCAATGTTAATTAAAATTTTATCGTCATTTTTCTTGAATATAAAATTATAACCTTTTTGTGGCTTTATGTCTAACGCAATGGCCTCAAGTGCCATTGCTGAGTGCGCCTCATAGGAGGATGTTAATTGAAGACCAGTTATTGCCGCTACAGCATCAAATATTCTGCCAACGCTAGATGATTTTTGACATTGTCCTTTTTCAATCATTTCAAGGATGGTTTTGTATGGGAAAGCCTTTAAGTGTTTTGGAATATCTTTGACACCAGCTTTATGCAAAAGTGAAAGACCAACTTTCCATATATTTTTTGATGCGTCATCACCACTTGGAAGGTCAAAATAATCAAAATGTGCCTTGCGTAAAAACTTTTTACCGTCAAAATAAAAGCATTCCCCACCCCAAATTGCACCGTCTTGCCCATATCCAGTACCGTCAAATGCAAAGCCAATTAATGGTTTTTTTAGTCTGTTTTCTGCCATAACAGAAGCAATGTGTGCATGGTGATGCTGTATTGATACTTTTGTAACTTTGGGGTTTCTCATTGTAATTTCATCTGCCAAGTGTGTTGTTATGTAGTTTGGGTGAAGGTCACAAGCTACAATAGACGGTGAAACAGTAAGAAATTTTGAAAACTTATTGATAGCTTCTTTTTGGAAATTTATTGCCTCTAAGTTATTCATGTCACCAAGGTATTGTGAGACGTATGCTTTATTACCTCTTGTTATGCAAATGGAATTTTTTAACTCCGCGCCAAGCGCTAAAATACTGCCGTATGATTGCTTATTAAATATTTTAATAGGTTCTGGCGTGTAACCCCGACTTTTTCTTACAAAAGCTTTTTTATTTGACAGTGGGTTATGAAATACTATTGAATCATCTAATCGGTTATGTATTGGCCTATTGTTTGTTAAAAAGAAATCTGCGATATTGTTGATTTCTTTATAAGCGCTATCGTCAATGCAAATTGGTTCATCGCTTTTGTTGCCAGATGTCATAACCAAAGCATTTAATTTGTTATCAGTAAATAGCAAATGGTGCAATGGCGCATTTGGCAACATAATCCCAAGTGAGTGATTGTTATTGGCAAGGTGTTTTGTGGTAAGTTTTGTGGATTTCCTTTTTTTGCATAATACAATTGGTGCTTGATGTGAGTTAAGTAAGTTTTTTTCAAGGGGCGTTATTAAACAGTATTTTTTTGCAATTTCAATGTTTTTTACCATTAGAGCAAGAGGTTTTTGCTCGCGATTTTTGTGTTTCCTTAATAAAGCCACAGTTTTTTTGTTGAATGCATTACAAGCAAGGTGATAACCACCAATACTTTTTATAGCTAATATTTTGCCATTTAATAATTCATCTATTGAGCGCTTAATGGCATTTGTTTGTTTTGCAATAACTTTTGCCTTATTTGTTGTTAGCAGAAGAGATGGCCCGCA
This sequence comes from Endomicrobiales bacterium, assembly GCA_023228045.1. Classification (NCBI taxonomy): domain Bacteria; kingdom Pseudomonadati; phylum Elusimicrobiota; class Endomicrobiia; order Endomicrobiales; species Endomicrobiales bacterium. Next base: position 29,658 of record JALOBY010000003.1, read on the forward strand.
TAGCTCGCAGGCATTTGGCTGTGCGTGGAACCTACGGTTTGACTGGTTTGTGTACTCTGCAGAGCATTCTTTACATAATTGAAACTTAGACATTGTTGTGTTTTTTCTATCATATGGTACCGCTTTTATTATGCTGAACCTTGGTCCACAATCGACACAGCTTATAAAAGGATAATTGTAGCGACGGTCACTTGGCGTTGACATTTCCGTTATACAGTTTTTACAAACTGCTATATCTGGCGGAATGTCTACACTTGATTTATTATCAGATGTACTTTTTAAAATTGTTAAGAGATCAAACTTGCGGTATCTAATATATTTAAGTGCCACTTTTTCAAGTTTGGCTAAGGTTGGTAGGCGAGTTGGTAAAAGCTTTAAAAAAGCGTCAATGCGTGCCTTTTTGCCTGTTAATATGCATAAAACAGAGGATGATGTGTTGCTAATTTGCCCTAAAAGTTTTTGAGTTTTTGCAATACGGTAAAGAGTAGGCCTAAAACCAATGCCCTGCACAGTACCAAATAGTTTTAATTGAATAGTTTGTGTTTGTGACATAATAATAAATAAAGCGGCGACATCTGATAATATCAAACGCCGCCGCTAAACCCGGATTTTGCAATAGGATTTGGAATTCGTCAAAAGATATGGGGCACTTTTTTCCGCAAAAGCCTTGCTAATGGAATTACCATTACCTGCAACTTTTGCGTCAAAACTGCCTCCATCTCTTTCGCTTCGGTTCTCAAACCTATTGCAAAGTCCAGGTTGAAAGTCGTTTTTAGGTAAAATTAATTTATTTAATTTTTCTTGATGCTTGCTTTTGAGCGTAGGTTTTCAAGCCAAGTTTCGTATTTTTTTTCAGCATTTGAACGATAAATATAATCTAAAAGATCATTTTTCGTTTCTTCAAATGACATTTTTTTGCTTGCTTTTTTTTCATCAACTTTGATTATGTGATAGCCAAAGCTTGTAAGTATTGGTTCTGAGACAGTACCGACATTTTGAGAAAATGCTGCTTTTTCAAACTCAGGAACCATATCGCCCTTAGCAAAATAACCAAGGTCTCCGCCACGCTGCTTTGAGCCCGTGTCATCGGAGTATTTTTCGGCTAATACAGAAAAATCAGCATCTTTAAGCAATGCTTCTTTTCTTATTTTTTTTGCTTTATTTAAAGCGTCAGTTTTCATTGATGTGGATGCGTTTTTGTCAACCTTTATTAAAATATGGCGAGCTCTTACCTGCTCAGACGAGAGGCGAGCGAAAACATTTACTAACGCATCATAATTTGCATCGCCAGATGGCGCTTTGTTTGCTTCTGCAAGATTTAATTGAACTTTATCATATAGAGCTTTTGCTTCCAGATCGCTTGGTTTTGGTATATTTGCTTTTACTTCATTTTCAATTAACTTCATAACCATTAGTTGTTCTTCAATGCGTTTTTCAAACTGAGTATTTGTTAGACCATTGTTTTTTAGCTCTGACTGATACTCTGCTTCAGTTGCAAAGCGTTTCTTTACTGTATCTAAACCGTTTGCTATATCTCTTTTGGTTACTTTTATTTTTGCCTTTGTAGCTTGTTGTTTTAGAAGTTTTTCGTCGATCATTTGATCCAATAATTTACTTTTAAACTCTTCAATTTTTGCTGGTGATTGCTCGGCAGGTGGCGCACTTTTTGCGTACTGTTCTATCATTGGTTGTGCGTTTTTCTCAAACTCACTTTGCATAATAGCTTCGCCATTTACTACGGCTATTGCTTTATCGACAACTTTTGCGCTACAAATGCTAACAGATGCAAGAAATAAAACAAATAAAAACACAACATTTTTCATTATAATCTCCTATATCGCCCGCCCCTTGGGCGAGGTCTCGCCCACTCATACGAGTGAGGCGGACATCCCACCTTTAGCGGGACTTAGTATTTTTCACTTCTTAATATTTTACTCTGCGCTTTGAGTGTTAGCTTTATTTTCTGAAAATGACGCGTTGTCTACTGCAACTTTCGCAAGAGAGTCATAGTCAATTTTTATGCCAAGCTTTTTCTTTGTTGCATCTAACCAAAGATCAAACTTGTTTTTCTCTAAGGAACGCTTAATAAGTTCTTTTGCTTGTTGATAAGGAATGGAAGATGCAACTTTTTGCGATGATTTCATTATTATATGAAACCCGAATTGCGTTTGAACTATTTCTGCAATTTGCCCCACTTTAAGAGGAAATAATGCTTTTTCAAATTCCGGCAAGAGGTCTCCGCGTTTAAAAGGTCCAATTTGTCCGCCTTTATTTGCAGAAACAGGATCTATAGACATTTCAGAGGCAACCTTAGCAAAGCTTTCACCTGATTTAATGCGCCGCATTGCTTTTTCTGCTAACTCTTTTGATGGCAGAAGTATGTGTTTTGCCATTACTTCAAGTGGCTTTTCAAATTCTGCCTTGTTTGTAATGTAATAGTCATTTATATCTTTTTCAGTTACTTGCAATACACCTTTTTGTAGTTCTTTTACAAAAAGTTCAATGCGCATATTATCCCTAAACTCTTTTGCTTTTTTTGCACTTTCTTTGTTGAATTCATCCATGGAAGTTTTAAATTCCTTAGTTGCCTCCACACCAGCTTTTTTTGATGCCTCTACAATAATTTTTTCGCGAATTAGAAGGTCTAAAAACTGTTTTTTGCCAGCATCTGATGTGAAAAAATTCCTGTAAAATGGTGATGTTTCGTTTAGGCGTTCTTTAACCATTTCCATGGAAATCTTTTCCGAACCAACTTCCGCCACAATCACTTCTTTCTTAAAACAACCAGAAAATACTACACCAAAAATAAGAGTTGAGAAAATAATTGCTTTTTTCATTGTTTCTCCGTTTAATCCCGCATTTTGTAACAGGATCTGGAATTTGACCGAAGCATAGTTCTCACCGGTCAAATTTAACCCTAGGCATGGTAGCATATTTGTTTATATTTGACAAGAAAACACTAAGCTGACTAATTAACATTTTCTGTGGCTCAGCGCTGTTGGTTTTTTTAAACCTTAAAAGTTGCGCCTTGTTTCGTGCAAATTCAAGTATATGATAATAATGTTTAATTAATGTTTTAAGCTTTTCTGCCGGAAATTGCACTTCAGGTTTAAAATAAATATTTAGATAGTTTTCATCTTCCGCTATCGCACTGATCCCAGATGTTTGCGCTAATAATCTTAGTTTTGTTATTTCAAAAAGGTTTTCAAGCTCAATTGGTAAATTTCCAAAGCGATCTTTAAGCTCAATAGCAATAGCAGTAAAATCATCAATTTTAGTAGCTGAAGCAAGCTTTCTGTAAAAAATTATACGAATATCTTCTTGTTCAATATATTGCGGTGGTATATATGCGGCTATTTTGAGGTCTATTTCTGTTCTTTCATCTATTTTTTGAAAGCTTGGTTTTATTTTACCGCTAGCCTCTTCTAAGAGGCGAGAAAATAGTTCAAAACCAACTTCTTTTGCAAAACCATGTTGTTGGGCTCCAAGAATACTTCCAGCTCCCCTAATTTCAAGGTCGCGTAAAGCAAGGCGAAAGCCAGAACCGAGCTCAGTAAACTCCTTAAGGGCAGTTAAACGCTTTTGCGCATCTTCACTTAATTTGCCAGGTGAATGGAATAAATAGCAATAGGCCTTTTGTTTTTCCCGTCCAATTCTCCCACGCAACTGGTATAGTTGAGCTAAACCAAAGTTTTCAGCATCTTCAATTATCATTGTATTTACACTCGGTATATCTAAACCAGATTCAATGATTGTTGTGGCTATTAGAATATCTGTTTTCCTATGCAGAAAGTCCCACATTGTTTTTTCTATTTGTGTTGGATTAAGCTGCCCGTGGATAACAGCGGTTTTTGCGTAAGGAACTATTGATTTAATCTGATTGGCCTTGGAAATCATTGAGTGAATTTGGTTATGCAGGTAATAAACCTGCCCCCCTCTTGAAAGTTCAGCCTCGATTATTTTTTTTACAATTTCTGTATCAAAGTGGCCTATATGGGTTTCTATTGGCAAACGCCCAAAAGGAGGAGTTTCAATTACAGATAAATTTTTTAAGTTTGATAGTGACATTGAGATTGTTCTTGGAATTGGTGTCGCGGATAACAGCAATATGTCGGCATTTTTTTTCATTTGCTTTATTTTTTCTTTTTGCTTTACGCCAAAACGATGTTCTTCGTCAATTATAAGCAATCCGAGATCTTTAAAAACTATATCCTTTTGCAGTAGGCGATGAGTTCCAACAACAATATCCACACTTCCATTAGATATCGCCTGAAGGGTTATTTTTTGATCTTTTTTGCTTTGAAAGCGGCTTAAGATTGCAACTCTTAGAGGAAAAGAGGCAAGACGGTTTGTTATTGTGTTGTAGTGTTGTTCCGCAAGAACTGTTGTTGGCACAAGTATGGCAACCTGTTTTGAATTTGTGGCGACTTTAAAGGCCGCTCGTATTGCCACTTCTGTTTTGCCAAAACCAACATCACCGCAAATGAGACGTTCCATTGGATAGGGTTTTTCTAAATCTTCAAAAACTTCAGAAATTGCTTTATTCTGGTCAGGTGTTTCTTCATAAGCAAAAGAGTCGGCAAGCTCGCTTTCCCAAATTGTTTGCGCCGGGTAAGGTTGGCGCATTTCCGAGCGTCTTTGAGCGTAAAGCTTTAAAAGCTCATCGGCAATCTCTTTCGCCGATTCTTTTGCCTTAAGCTTTGCGCGTTCCCATGCAACTGTATCAAGCGAGTGTAGCTTTGGCCTAAAACCTTCTAAACCAATATATTTTTGTACCGAGTTAAAATCTTCTAAGGGTACATATAGTTTATCTTTGTGACGATATTCTATGGCAAGATACTCCTTAATCTGCTCAGCACGCTCAATTTTTTTTAAACCAAGATATCTACCTATGCCGTATTTTTCGTGAACAACAAAGTCACCCTGCACAATTTCCCATAACCCCTCAAGGCGCCTTCCGCTTTTAAACTTTGGAAAGTTTGTTGGGTTGCGCCTGTAAAGTACTTCTTTAGATGTTATTACGGCTATTTTTTGTGAGTTTGAATAAAAGCTCTCTTCTAAAGCAGAAAGGTGGAATTTAATTTTATTTTTTGGAAGCTTATGAGTAAACACAATTTCTTCAATGCGTTCAAGTTCTCCGTTGTTTGAACAAAAAATGTGAGTATTAAAACCTTTTGCCAAGAAGTCGGAAAGCTCTTTTGAAAAGCCATCAATATTACCTGCCCAACGAGCAAACTTAAAAAAATTCGCATCTATTGTCTTTTGTGTGGACTGGTTTAAAATAATATTTTCAAAACCACTGAAACTGCTGTTGTAAAAATCGGATTTAGTAAATAGCATTATAAGGGAATCAGTTAAAAGCCTCTGCAGTGTTGTTTGCGACTCTTCAACTGCAGGGAGAATTGCTAAGTTATTTAAAAAACCTTCGGAAAGTTGTGTGACAGGGTCAAAGTTTCTTAACGACTCTATTGAGTCGTAATAAAAAACAATTCGTACAGGTGCGCCTAAGCCAGCTGGCCAAATATCAAAAACTTCGCCTCTTTTAGAAAATTGTCCTTCTTGTTCAACGAATGAAGTTCGCTCATAACCAAGGGTGGTTGCCAAATTTGCAAGGTTGTTGTATTGAAAGTGCTGAGCGTTTGATAAATTTAAAGTAGTTTTTTTAAGAGTGTTAATATCAAATGTTTTTTGCGTAAGTGCTTGCGGTGATGTTACAATGTAGTTATACTTAATAGTTAATAATTTGGACAATGCAAGAACTCGTTGTAAGTGTGATTTTGATGGGAATGTTAAAACATTTATGCTTGAATTAAAGAAAACTTCGGATATGGCAGAAGCATCCGATGCATATTCTGTTATTTCCTCTTCATCGACTACAATCAAAATGTTTTGTTTTTTTGAGTAGTTCTTTAATAAGTAGTATGGAATGGCACTTTTAGGTAAATTGTTTATAGTTGTGTTCATTTTGATAGTTTCATTTTATAATTTTTGACAATTTGCTGCAATTTAATATAAATTTAATTAACCGAAAGGCAAGAATCGTTAAGTTAAAAGAGGTAAATTTATGGAAGAATTTATGATATCACAGGAAAGCAAAGATTTTTTGCTTAAAGTTGCAAGAGAGAGCATAGAATCATTTTTAAAAGGTGGTTTAAAGAAAAACATGAAAACAAATGATGTGCAGTTAAATACCAATGCAGCGGTTTTTGTTACGCTTATGAAAAACAACAACTTGCGAGGATGCATTGGCACAACGGCGGCATATAAACCGTTATATAAAGCTGTTGCGCAAATGGCTGTAGCTGCTGCAATTGAGGACACTCGTTTCAATGAAGTTGGTTTAGAAGAGTTAAATGACATTAAAATTGAAATTTCTGTGCTTTCACCACTTGCCAGAGTAAAAAGTGCAGAAAAGATAAGGCGAAATATAGATGGTGTTATGGTAAAAAAAGAAAATAGAAGTGGCCTATTTTTACCTCAGGTATGGAAAGAGTTACCAAATAAGGAAGATTTTTTAAGTGAGCTTTGCTCCCAAAAAGCAGGGCTTGAAAGCGACGCATGGAAAGACGAAAGCACGGAACTATATACTTTTAGCGTGGTGTCATTTGAGGATAAGTAAAATTTAAAACTGTAAACACTTCATTCTATCTGTTATTTTGGATTACATACGTCCAATTTGGGCAGCATATTTCGTAGATTAGTCATTTTTAGATTTGAAAATGTCTTTGATGTCATTGCGGTGAAAACCGCAATCCAGCTCTTCATTGATTCTGTTTCCTGGATACCGGCTTGCGCCGGTATGACGGCTAATTCTGTTAACTATGATTTTAGATGAAAATTTAGTTTTTTACGATAGTTAAACAAACAGGTGTGATAAAATTTAGACAATTAAACTTAGTTTAGCCCGCGCAGTTTTTTAACTTCTTTTATTATCTGCGGTATAATCTCGTAAAGGTCACCTTCAATTGCGTAATTGGCAACCTTCATTATAGGGGCACTTGCATCTTTGTTGATGGCAATTATTGTGTCGGATGAGGACATACCAACAAGATGTTGAATTTGACCCGAAATTCCGCATGCGATATAAATTTTAGGGCCCACTGTTCTTCCAGTCTGTCCAACTTGATGAGAGTAAGGTATCCATTCAGCATCTACCGCCGCTCTTGATGCGCCAACTGCTCCGCCAAGACATTCCGCAAGCTCCTCAATAAGTTTAAAGCCTTCGGGTTTCCCAAGGCCTCTTCCACCGGAACATATAACATCCGCATCGGATATGTTTATTTTTGCGGAGAGATCTTTTATGTAATTTACGAACTTTGTTCTGTTGATTATTTTTGAAGCATCAATTGTTTCTTTAATTATTTCGCCGCGTCTGTTTGAATCCGGTGTTAGAGGTTTAAAAACTTTGTGACGAACAGTTGCCATTTGCGGGCGAAACCTTGGACAAAGAATTGTTGCCATAATGTTGCCACCAAATGCTGGCCGCGTTTGCTGCAAGTTGCGTGTTTGCGGGTCAATGTCTAAAGCGGTACAGTCGGCGGTTAAACCTGTATAAATATCTGCCGCAACACGCGAAGCAAAAGACCTGCCTATATTTGTTGCACCCATCAACACTATTTCTGGTTTTTTTTGCTCTATAAAATGAGCAAGAACATCACTGTATGGGTCGTCTTGAAATTCAAAGAGAATTGGGTCGTCAAAAACAAAAACTTTATCGGCACCATAAGCAATAAGTTCCGGTGCTTTGTTTTCAATTTTATAACCTATTAAAATTGCACTTAAGGGCACCTGTAATTTGTCGGCTAACTCCCTGCCTTTTGAAAGAAGCTCAAAAACCACCGAAGATACTTCCCCATGGCGTTGTTCCGCGTAGACCCATACACCTTTGTAGTGCGAAATGTCTTTATCAAGATGTATTGACGCTTCTTTTATAAGGTGAACCGCATTAAATTTTTTACATGCCTGTACACATGCTCCGCAGAATGTGCACTTATTTAAATCAATAATCGCAAGTTTGAATTTGTTAGGGTGTTCTAGGCGTTCTGCCATAGATATCGCGCCAAATAGGCAATCTTTAAAACACAGACCACAGCCTATACATTTTTCAGGTATAATATTAATTTGGTTTGGCATTTAAATCAATCCTTTTAATTTACCAATCAATTTTTGGGCAATTTCTTCTGGCGAACCCTCAAGTTTTTCCCCGCCACCTCTTGCGACTGGTGTAAAAACCTTCATAACTTGAGTTGGTGAACCAGTGAGCCCTATTTTAGATGTATCCGCTCCAATATCCTGAGCTGTCCACTTTGTAATTATGGCTTTTTTTGATGCCATCATACCTTTTAATGAGGGTAAGCGTGGCTTGTTTATTTCTTTTACAACTGATATTAAAGAAGGAAGTGGCATTTCAATAATGTCGTATCCATCCTCCATCATTCGTTCAACACGAATTGTGTTTGTTGTTATTTCTTCAATTTTTCTAACATAGGCAACATGAGGTATATCTAACATTTCAGCTACACCAGGTCCAACTTGAGCTGTGTCGCCATCGGTTGCCTGCTTGCCTGTTAAAATAAGAGAATAATCTCCAATTTTTTTTATGGCCGTGGCAAGTGTGTAAGCAGTTGCCCAAGTGTCCGCGCCAGCAAATGCCCTGTCGGATACAAGAATTGCATTATCAATTCCGCGCGCAAGAGCTTCCCTTAATATATTTTCCGCTTGAGGTGGCCCCATGGTAATTACAGTTGTTTTGCCGCCTGTGCGTTCTTTAAGGCGCACAGCTTCTTCTATAGCGTACTCATCAAAAGGATTAATTATCGACTCAACACCCTCTCTTTTTAATGTATTGGTTGTTGGGTCTAATTGAACATTAGTTGTGTTTGGAACTTGCTTAATGCAAACAATAAAATGCATTTTGTAAATGCTCCTTTTGACTGTACAAAAACTTAGTACTTATTTCTTTGCAGCGCTTTCTTTTATTAACGACAGTGCTATTTCATTGCGTTGAATTTGGCTTGTGCCTTCGTAAATTTGTGTAATTTTCGCATCGCGCATCATTTTTTCTACAGGATATTCGCGGCTATATCCATAACCGCCGAAAATCTGTACTGCTTGCGTTGTAACTTCCATTGCAACTTCAGAAGCATACAGCTTTGACATTGCCGATTCTTTTGTTGTTCTTTTCGTTCTATCTGAATCCATCATTCTTGCTGTTGCATATATTAGCGCTCTTGCAGCTTCAACTTTTGTTGCCATATCAGCCATCATATGTGAAATCGCTTGAAACGAGCAGATTGGCTGACCAAACTGTACTCTTGTTCTTGAGTATGCAACCGCTTCGTCAAGCGCGCCAGCCGCAATTCCAAGTGCCTGTGCCGCAACACCCGGGCGTGACGAGTCAAGCGTTGACTGAGCAATTATAAGGCCGTGCCCTTCTTTGCCTAGTAAATTTTCCTTTGGAACCATACAATTATTGAAAATCAATTCTCTGGTTGAAGATGCGCGAATACCCATCTTTTTTTCTTTTTTACCAAACTCAAAACCTGGAGTGCCTTTTTCAATTATAAAACAAGATATGCCACGGGCACCTCTTGCTGGATTTGTTTTTGCAAACACAGTATATGTTTCGGCATCGCCAGCATTAGTAATAAAACACTTTGTACCGTTAAGAACATAGAAATCGCCTTCTAACTTTGCTGTTGTTCTCATTGCAGTTGCATCGGAGCCAGCTTCCGGCTCAGTTAAACCAAATGCCGCAAGTTTTTTACCTGAGGCAATATCTGGAAGATATTTTTTCTTTTGTGCTTCGTTACCGTTGAGAAGTATTGGAAATGTGCCAAGAGCTGTTGCGGCAAGGCCAAGAGCTATACCACCGTCAATTTTGCAAAGTTCCTCAACTACAAGAACAAGGTCAAGTACCCCGCCGCCAAAACCGCCGTACTCTGCAGGAATGTAAACGCCGCAAAGATCTGCTTGCGCAAGTTCTTTCATAATTGGCCATGGAAACTCTTCGGTTTCATCGTAGTGTTCTCTAACAGGTTTTATTTTCTCTATTGCAATTTTTCTCGCCAAATCAACAATCATCTTTTGTTCATCAGATAAAAAATAATCCATTTACATCCTCCATTATTTTTTCGCAACACTGTTTTTGATTTTATTTATTGCACGCAAAGCAAAACGCGCGGCGGATTGTTCTGCTTCTTTTTTTGAACGACCAGAACCCTTTGCCACTAAAGTTTCTTTAATATAAACGCCAACCTCAAAAATTTTTTCGTGATCACTGCCTGATTCATTTAAAACAGCGTATCGCGGTAGTGTTTGGTGGTGTGATTGTGTGTGCTCTTGGAGTTTGCTTTTTGAGTCACGCACGACAAGGCGTTTTTGCTTATTTAAAAAACCATGAATAAACTTTTTCGCTTGAGTAAAACCAGAATCAATGTAAATTGCGGCAACAAGTGCCTCAAAGGCATCTGAGAGTATGCTATCTCTTTTTCTACCGCCATTTGCATCTTCAGCAGTGCCAAGCAATAAATAAATTTCTAAGTTAATGGCTTTTGCCCAGCGGGTAAGACCTTGCCCTGAAACAATATACGACTTTAGTTGAGAGAGGCGACCTTCTGCTTCGTTCGGGAATTTATTGTAAAGAAATTCTGCCACACAAGCACCAAGAATACTATCGCCAAGGAATTCAAGCCGTTCATTAAACTCATCAGAGTTATTCTCTGAGGCATAGGACTTATGTGTAAGTGATTTTTCAAGGAGCTTTTTACTTTTAAACTTATAACTTATGGTTTTTTCAAGCTTAGAGAAATTATTCAACATATCTTTTAATTACAATTGCCGCGTTATGCCCGCCAAACCCAAGAGAGTTGGAAAGTGCACAATTTATTTTTATGTCTCTGGCAATATTTGGCACATAGTCAAGGTCGCACTCGGGGTCTGGTGTTTCGTAGTTTATTGTAGGATGAATAAAACCACCTTTCATGCATGCGAGTATCGCTATTAATTCTACTGCGCCTGCCGCACCAAGTAAATGACCTGTCATTGACTTAGTTGACGATATTGGAATACTTCTTGCTCTTTCGCCAAAAACTTTTTTAATTGCAAGTGTTTCTGTTTTGTCGTTATATTCAGTAGATGTGCCGTGGGCATTAATATAGTCAATATCGTTAATGCTTACACCAGCATCGTTAATTGCAGTTTTAATTGCTTGAACCGCCGCATCACCGGTGGGGTTTGGAGCCGTCATGTGATAAGCATCGTCTGAAGCACCATATCCGGCAAGCTCACCATATATGTGTGCTCCACGCTTTTTTGCATGTTCAAGTGTTTCAAGTACAACTATACCGGCACCCTCACCCATTAAAAAACCATCTCTGTTTTTATCAAAAGGCCGAGATGCCTTTTGAGGTTCATCATTACGCTCAGAGAGAGCTTTAATGTTGCAAAAACCGGCAAGGCCAAGAGGTGTTAAAGCGGCCTCAGAACCACCGGATACCATTACATCGGCATCACCATAACGCAGTAAACGCAATGCGTCCCCAATCGCATGATTTGAGGAAGCACAAGCGCTTGAAATAGCATAGTTTGGACCTGTAAAACCAAAATGAATTGCAACTTCACCTGAGAGCATATTTGTTATTATCATTGGAATTAGAAATGGGCTTACACGGCGAGGGCCTTTTTCTAAAAGCGTCTTATTTTCTTCTTCAATTACATCCAAACCGCCAATACCAGTGCCAGTAACTACGCCAATACGAGATAGGTCTTCTTTTGAAAGATCAAGTTTTGAATCATTTACAGCGGCTATTGCGGCTGCAACTCCAAGCTGGGTAAAACGCGCCATTCTTCTGGCTTTCTTTCTGTCAAGAAAATTTTCCGGAACAAAATCATTTACTTGCGCCGCAATTTTTGTAGGGTAATTGGTTGTGTCAAAACGAGTTAGCAACCCCGCACCGGATTTCCCAATTTTAAGAGAGTTAGAATAAGTTTCAAAACCTATGCCAATAGGCGAAAACACACCTATGCCGGTTATGACTACGCGTTTATTCATTGCCTTTTCACCTCTGTAAATAAAAACCGAAACAACAACCAGCTCGCAACTGTAATTAACAATCGCGAGTTGGTTAATTGTTTTAAGTTAAATAAATTATTTTTTGTGTGCTTTTATGTAATCTACTGCCTGACCAACCGATTGAATTTTTTCCGCTTCCTCGTCTGGAATTTCCAAACCAAACTCTTCTTCAAAAGCCATGACCAACTCAACCGTGTCAAGTGAATCTGCTCCAAGGTCATTTACAAAAGAAGCACCTATTGTAATTTCTGCCGGGTCAACGCCAAGCTGTTCCTGAATGATTTCTTTTACCTTTGCTTCTATTTCTGCTGACATCTGTACGCCCTCCTTTTGGTTTTTGTTTATTATAGGTACATACCGCCGTTAACGGCGATGACTTGTCCGGTTATATAAGATGAATCTTCAGTGCATAAAAAAACAACTGCTTTTGCTATATCTCGTGCTTCGCCTAAGCGGCCAAGCGGTATTTGGTCTGCAAGTTTCTTTTTGGCTTCTTCACTTAAGGCATTGGTCATTGCAGTTTTGATAAACCCCGGAGCAACCGCATTTACATTTATATTTCTTGAAGAAAATTCTCTTGCACAAGTTTTTGTTAGAGCTATTACCCCTCCTTTTGAAGCAGAGTAATTCGCCTGTCCAGCATTGCCCATCTGTCCGACAACTGAGGCAATGTTAACGATTTTACCGCCGCGGGCTTTGAGCATTACACGACTTACCGCTTTTATACAGTTAAAAACGCCTTTTAGGTTTACCGCAATTACAGAGTCCCACTCCTGTTCGCTCATGCGCAATATTAGGTTGTCTCTGGTTATGCCGGCATTGTTGATTAGTATATTTATTTTGGAAAATTTGTCAATAGATTTTTGTATAAGGTTTTCGCACTGTTCAAGCACCGCCACATTCGCCGCAATTGCGAGTGTTTCAACTTTGAACTGTTCTTTAATTTCATTGGCCGTTTGCAAAGCAAGTGCATCGTTTATGTCTGAAATTACGACAGAGCAACCTTCTGCTGCCAATGCTTCCGCAACAGAGCGGCCAATACCTTGCGCTGAACCCGTAACTATTGCTACCTGACCTTTAAGTTTCATACTTGCTTACTCCAATTAATTTAATTTTTGCAGTTCTTCAATTGTTTTATTTAAAGTTTTAAGGTCTTCAACATTAAGCAGTTTTACTGCTTTTGATATGCGTTTAACCAAACCCGACAAAATCCTTTGCGGGCCAAGTTCAACAAACACATTTACTCCTGCTGATATCATTAGAGAGATTGAATCTTCCCAAAGAACGGGATGGTTTATTTGCAGAACCAACTTTTCTTTAATGTTTTGTGCTGTAGTTGTAAGTTGCGCATCGCAATTTGTTACAACCGGAAATAACGGGTTAGAAAGGTTATAATTACCAAGTTCGGCTTTCATATTTTCTGCAGCCTCAGACATAAGCACACTATGAAACGGCCCGGATACATTTAAAACTACAGCTTTCATAGCACCAGAGCTGGAAGCCAGGTTAACAGCATTTTCAATTGCATCTTTGGAACCAGCAATAACAATTTGACCAGGGCAGTTAAAATTTACGGCTTCACAAACTCCAAAAGAAGATGAGTTTTTGCAAATTTCCAACACTTTATTCTTTTCAAGACCCATTATTGCCGCCATTGCACCTGGGTTTTTTATTGATGCGTTTTGAATAAACTCACCGCGGGCTTTTACAAGTTTTAAGCCGTCTTTTAATGAAAACACTTTTGAAGCAGCAAGTGCCGAGTATTCACCTAAAGAGTGACCAGCAACAATAATTTCGTGGTTGGCAAGGTTGAAGTTTTTTTCAAACACAGAAAATGCGGCAACGCTTGCAGTAAATATCGCTGGTTGAGTGTAGCGTGTTTGTTTTAGCAAATCATCAGGGCCTTCAAACATTATCTTTGAAATATCAAAGCCAAGCGATGCATTCGCGACTTCTAATACAGCTTTTGCTTCCTGAAAATTTTCAGAAAGTTCTTTTGCCATTCCAATATATTGTGAGCCCTGACCTGGAAATATAAGACCAATTTTCATTTTATCAAACCCTTAGTACCGCGGCACCCCATGTAAAACCGCCGCCAAATGCTACAAGTTCTACCAGGTCACCCTGTTTTAAACGGCCTTCTTTTCTTGCCTCATCTAAAGCCACTATTGTGGTTGCAGATGACATATTACCGTATTTTTGCAGATTTACAAAAACTTTGTCAAGTGGGAACTCCATTCTTTTAGCAATGGCTTCAACTATTCGCAGATTTGCCTGATGAGGAATTAAAAGCGATATATCATTAGCAGTTAAGTTTGCTATTTCAAGCGCTTTTTTTGCGGCTTCAGCCATTTTTGTTACAGCTACTTTAAAAACTTCTCTCCCTTCCATTTTCATATAATGAAGGCGTTCATCTATTGTTTTTTGAGATGTTGGGTTGCGCGAGCCACCTGCCGGAAGTTTTAAGAGGTTTTCGTAGTTGCCATCTGCACCAAGGTATATAGATAGAATATTTGATTCCTGATTGGTTGCGCCAAGCACAATGGCACCAGCTCCATCACCTAATAGCACACATGTATTTCTATCTTGCCAATCTGTTATTTTTGAAAGTGTTTCAGCGCCAATAAGCAAAATCTTTGAATAAGAACCACTCTCTATTAGCCCTTTTGCAACCCCAAGACCATAAATAAACCCGGTGCATGCCGCAGACATATCAAATGCAAATGCTTTAGTAGCCCCAAGTCCTTTTTGAACAAAACACGCAGTTGATGGAAAAAACATATCGGGTGTTATTGTAGCAACGATTATCGCGTCTAAATCTTGCGGGGCAACATTTGCCTCTTCTAAGGCCTTTTTTGCGGCTTTAATTGCGATGTCTGAAGTTGCAATAGAATCATCAACTATTCTGCGTTCTTTAATACCTGTGCGCGTTGTTATCCATTCATCGCTTGTTTGAACAATTTTTTCAAGTTCTAAATTCGTAAGAACTTTCTCTGGCAAAAACGAACCAGTACCAAGTATTTTCACGCCAATTTTATTCATTCGTGTCATCCAATGTGAATTTTTTAATCTCTTCTGCTATGTGTTTGTGCACATTTAACTCAGCATAATGACCAGCGTTAATTAAAGCATTTTTAATAGCTTTTTCATTTGATCTTCCATGGCCAATTAAACACGCCCCATTAACACCAAGTAAAGGCGCCCCACCATGCTCAGAGTAATCAACGCGTTTACGCAAATCTTTTAATGCTGCCCATATGAACGGTAAAGATATCCATGCAAGAGGGTGTGATTTTAACTCTTCCTTTACTAGTGTCAGCAGCATTTTTGATATACCTTCAGCAAATTTGAGAACCACATTTCCTACAAAACCATCACAAACAACAACATCGGCTTTACCTGCTGTAATGTCTCGCCCCTCAATGTTACCAATAAAATTCATTCCGGAATTTTTTAATGTATTGTATGTTTCAATGGTGAGTTCATTGCCTTTGGTTTCCTCTTCACCTATTGAAAGTAAACCGATTGTCGGGTTTTTAATTCCAAATAATTTTTCAGTATAAATTCTGCCCATGAGTGCGAACTCTAATAGATGTTTTGGCTTGCAGTCGGAGTTTGCACCAACATCAATTAGTACTGTTTGCCCGCAAGATGTTGGTAAAATTGCAGTTATAGCTGGCCTGCTTATACCCTCAATTCTTCCAAGGTAAATCATTGCGGCGGCCATTGCCGCACCAGAGTTGCCAGCTGTAAAAAATGCATCGGCTTTGTTTTCCGCTACAAGCAAAGCTGCAACAACTATAGATGAGTTTTTTTTCTGCCGTACGGCTTGGGCAGGATGATCATCCATTGTTATTATTTCGTCGGCATTTACTATAGATATATTGGGTGGTATTTTTTTATGGCGTGCAAGCTCTAACTTAAGTACAGCTTCTTGGCCAACAAGAATTATCTCGTGGTTTGTTTGCGCAGCAGCCAAAAGTGCGCCAGAAACTGTTACGGAAGGAGCATTGTCGCCACCCATTGCATCAAGGGCAAGACGCATTACTTTTTACCTTCTGTTGTTTGTTCGCTTTCTTTTTTTTGCTCGGCAGTTTTTTTCTTTTCTTTTTTAGGAACTATCAGTTCACCGTTGTAAAAACCACATGCCTTACAAATTCTATGCGGTAGTTTTGCGGCACCACAGTTTGGACACTTTGATGAATTTTCAGCTTTAATTGTCCAGTTTGATGCTCTGCGGCTATCTCTTCTACTTTGGGAATGTTTCTTTTTTGGATTTGGCACTGTTCCTCCATTATTTGATTATTTTAATAGATTTTTTAGTTTGCTCCAGCGAGTGTCAATAGGTTTATTGTCACTGCAAGTGCAACTTTCTTTGTTTTTTGACACTCCGCAAACCTGACAAAGGCCAAGGCAATCATTTTTACAAAGAGTGTTTTGGGGAATAAATAAAATTATATCTTCCCTCAGCTGTTCGGACACATTAATTTCTTGTGTTTCAACTGGGTAAAACTTAACATCGGAAAGATTAATTGGAAGCTTAAACTCTTCAAGACATCTAGCACATACAGCATTGATAACGCCAGAGATAGCATAATTAATAGTAAAGCCACCATCAATAAAATTAGCTGTATAATTAACCCCAATGTTTTGGGCTTTTACAAGCTCACCAACATTTTCAAAAACAAGGCCTTCACTGCTGCCATGCAAAGTGCCTTGTTTTTTTATGTTTTCTGTTTTGAGAATTAT
Organism: Endomicrobiales bacterium; assembly: GCA_023228045.1. Taxonomy (NCBI): domain Bacteria; kingdom Pseudomonadati; phylum Elusimicrobiota; class Endomicrobiia; order Endomicrobiales; species Endomicrobiales bacterium. Next base: position 46,480 of record JALOBY010000003.1, read on the forward strand.
ATCTTTCATTGTTGCACATCCAAAGAACAAATTTTTGCTATTATAAGGTTTGCTTATGCATTTGTCAATACGCGAACAGCTTCACGAGCTATCATAAGCTCTTCATTAGTTGGAATTACAAGAACTTTTACCTTCGATGTTGGTGCTGACACTTCCCTTTCTTTTTGTGATAATATATTGTTGGCGTTATTATCAAGTTCAATACCAAGATTGTGCATTTTTTCACAACACAAACTTCTGACTATTGGGTTATTTTCACCCACTCCGGCTGTAAACACAATAGCATCCGCAGAGTTTAAAACACCAAGATATGAGGATATGTATTTTTTAATTCTGTAGCAGTAAACATCTATTGCCATTTTTGCCCTTTCATTACCGCAATTGGCTCCCTTTAATATTGTTCTCATGTCATTGGTAAACCCAGTGAGACCGAGTAGACCACTTTTATTGTTAAGAATTGAATTTATTTCTTTAAGTGGTATTGACTCATTTTCAACCAGGTGTGTTACTATTGCAGGGTCAATGTCGCCACAGCGAGTGCCCATAACAACCCCTTCTAGCGGGGTAAAACCCATTGAAGTGTCAACTGATTTGCCGTTTTCAATAGCGCTAATGCTGCATCCATTACCAAGGTGGCAGGTAATTATTTTTAGCTCATTTAAAGGTTTTTTAAGCATAATTGCAGCGCGTTGCGCTACATACTTATGAGATGTGCCATGAAAACCATATTTGCGAATTTTGTAATTTTTATAGTAGTCGTAAGGCAAGCCATACATGTATGCGCATTGAGGTATGCTTTGGTGAAATGCGGTGTCAAAAACAGCAACTTGAGAAACACCTGGTAAAACATTGCCACATGCAATAATGCCTTCAATGTTTTTAGGATTGTGTAATGGCGCAAGTGCTGAACACTTGTCTATATCGTCAATTACGGAGTTGTTTATTAAAATAGAATCTGAAAACTTTTCTCCCCCATGTACCACGCGGTGACCAATAACAGAAATTTCATCTTTAGATTTTATTAAGTTGTATTTTTTATCAAGCAATTTATCTAAAACAAGTTTTATTGCTTCATGGTGAGAGTTTGCTTTACAAGGTTCTTTGCAATCTTGCTCGTTTGCGAACTGGTGCTTAAATGTGGCCTCTTGCGTGCCAATGCACTCAATTATACCGTTTGCGAGTTGGAGTTCTTTTTCTACATCAAAGAGAGTGTATTTTAATGAAGATGAGCCGGAGTTAATTACGAGTGCTTTCAATGTTTAATCCTCTTTCCATGCATCTTGCGAATAATGAAAAATTTCGTGATCCGCAAAAAAATGCTTAATTTCTATATCGGCTGAAGCAGTAGAATCTGATGCGTGAACTACATTCCTGCGATTATCCGTTCCATACTTTGCTCTTAAAGTTCCGGGTGCTGCATCTGCAGAGTTTGTTGCACCTATAAGTTGTCTTATTTTTGCAACGGCATTTTCACCTTCCCAAACAGAAACAATAATTGGAGCTTTAAGCATAAAAGAAATTAGTTTTTCAAAAAATGGCTTACCGATATGGATGCTGTAAAATTGTTCAATAACCTCTTTGCTTGGTTTTAGCATTTTAAGCGCAATCAATTTAAGGTTGTTGTTTTGCAAAGTGGCAAATATCTGCCCACAAATATTTTTACAAACACCGTCTGGCTTTACTATTAGGCAAGAGCGTTCAACCCGAATTTTGCAATAGGGTTCGGAATTCGTCAAAAGATTCGGGACATTTTTATCCGCAAAATCTTTGCCAATGGAATTACCATTAGCTGCAGTTTTTGCGTCAAAACTGCCTCCGTCTATTTCGCCTCTGTTCTCAAACCTATTGCAAAGTTCGGGTTCAAACATTCATATTTCTCTTTACGTTTTCAATTAAGGCATTCCCAAACTCTTTTGTTCCAGCTGAACCACCAATATCGTAAGTTAATGTTTTGCCTTCTTTAATTATAGCAGCAACGGCATTTTCAACACTTATTGCGGCAATATCCTCGCCGAGGTGTTTAAGCATTAATGCCGCGGAAAGTATTAACGCCGTGGGGTTTACTTTGTTTAAACCTTTATATTTTGGTGCAGATCCATGAACTGCTTCAAAAACCGCACAATCAGTGCCAAAATTAGCCCCGGGGGCAAGCCCCAGCCCACCTATTAACCCGGCGCAAAGGTCCGAAGCGATGTCACCATAAAGATTTGGAAGTAAAAGCATGTCATATAGTTGTGGCTTTTGAACTAACTGCATACACATATTGTCAATTAACCTTTCTTCATATTCAACTTTCCCTTCATATTCTTTTGCAACTTTGCGCGCAGTTTCAAGAAATAGCCCGTCTGTAAACTTCATGATATTTGCTTTTGTTACGGCGGTTACTTTTTTGCGATTGTTTTTTATGGCGTAGTCAAACGCAAAGCGTGCTATTCTTTCTGAGCCAAATACAGAAATTGGTTTAATTGATATTGCGGAGTGTTCGCGTATTTTTTTAGGGTCTAATGCTGTTATTTGTTTTGCTTCTTTGCTATCTGCAGGAAACTCTACGCCGGCGTAAAGATCTTCAGTATTTTCTCTAACGATTACGAGATTGATATTTTCAAAACTGGTTTTTAAACCTTTAAATGTTTTGCATGGGCGAAGGCAACAATAAAGGTCTAACTCCTTTCTAATAGCCACATTAACAGAGCGGAAACCAGTACCAATAGGTGTTGTAATTGGCCCTTTTAAGCCAACTTTGTTTTTGCGAATTGAGTTTAGTGTTGATTCTGGCAATGGTGTGCCGTATTTACCCATAACATCGGCGCCTGCTTCAACTACTTCCCAGTTGATTTTTATACCTGTGGCCTCAACAACTTTTATTGTAATATTTGAAATTTCTGGGCCGATTCCATCTCCCGGAATTAACGACACATTGTAATTTTTCATTTTTTGCTCCAATATTTTTTTGAAACTGATTTTATACGAAAGTGCATTTTTTGTCAACCAACGAATTGCCGCGAGAAAAGTAGCAACTATCCTTGAACCCGAATTTTCTTTTCGTCATTTACTATTAATATTTTTATTTGCGTCAATTTTAAACCTTTTTATAGAGTACTGGTAAGTCCTTTGTATAATTGTTCTTGTTGGATAACCATATAATCAATATCAAATTCTTTTGTCATTTTATTTCTTGCGCTTTGTCCAAACCTTAAAGCAACTTCAGCGTTATTTAGAAGATAAAGTATTTTTTCAGCCATTGTGCTTACATCACGCGGAGTAATTTGGAAACCGGTTTCGCCTTCATATACTATTTCACGCACTCCATCAACAGCATTTGCAACAACAGGTTTTGAAGAACACATTGCTTCTAAAATTGTCCTTGGCAACCCTTCCCATAATGATGTCATAACAAAAATATTGGTCATTGCAAGAATATCAGGTATGTCTTTTCTCCAACCAAGCAGTAACACTTTGTTTTCTAAAGCGAGGGCTTTTATTTCCATTTCTAACTCGCACCGCCCTTTACCATCACCAACAACTAAAAAAATACAGTTTGCGTTTTTCCATAAAACCTCGGAAGCAACTCTAATGTAATCAAGCAGATTTTTTTGCGGTTTAAACGGCCCGATGGTTGTAATAACACTTTTATTGGCAGGTATGTTTAAAGATTTCTTTAATGCTTCAACATCGGCTTTATTTTCAAAATACCTGCTTGTTTTAATACCGCATCTGATTAACACATATTTATCTTTTTTGCCTATATGTTTTGCAATAGCTGTTGATATATTGTCATTTGATACCGCAATAAACTTATCAGTTATTGGCGCTATGAGTTTTTCCGACATTAGAAATATGGTTTTTTTGAGTTTCCCTTCGTAATCGTTAAAACCAAAACCGTGGAATGTATGAATTGTTACGGGCACGCAGGCCAGCTTTGCCGCAATTCTACCTAAAATACCCGCCTTTGATGAATTCGTATGCACAACTTCTGGTTTGATAAATTTCAATAACCTCCAAAGTTTATAAGTGCAAATTATGTCGTTAAGTGGCGAAATTTGACGCACAAGTTCTTTTACAAAATAATTCTTAATGTCGGGGATTTGCTTTGCTGTTTCATCAAGAATTCCACCAATGCCGCTAATTAAAGAAACCTCAAATATATCTTTATTTAATTTACTAACGGTATGCAGTGTTGCCAGCTGCGCACCGCCAAGTTCAAGCTGGGTAATTATATGGCAAACTTTTATTTTACGCATTTACTCTAAACTCTCCATAAGCGCTTTTGCATCGCTAATAGATTCTTCAACAAAAGAGTACTTCCAAGCGCCATATCTGCCAATTGAATAAACACCATTTTTATTAAGCAGTTCATTGATTTTTTTCAAAAGCACCGGCCTTTGCCAATCATAAGTTACATAAGCATACGGCATATCAAGAAAATTTAGCGTTTCAATTTTATCTGATACCATTGTTATACCAGCATCAATTAGACCAGCAATAATTTCTTTTAAGATTTTTGGTTTATTAACTTTAGTTTTTGGTTTACGGCTCAACTCTACATAAATAGCAGCACACCCATCGGGAGCGCAATTCTTTGTAACATTTGAATAAACACCAACCCTGTAAAATGGATATTTGTTTTCAGGAAAGTAAACCCAGTGCTGAGCATTAGCAAAGGGTTTGTTAGGCTTGTTTCTTTTGATACCAATATTTACGCACATTACGGAATTCCATTTTAATTTACCAGATAAATCTTTTGCTTTTCGCTCATAGTTGCCTTTTATTGACTTTAAAAGTTCGGGTAGCGGCTGTGTTGATATAAGATATTTATATGAATGAACTTTACCATTTGAGTCCGTTATGGTTTTAGCTTTTAAATCAACTGTTTTTACACTTATACCAGTAGCGATATTTTCAAGTTTTTTTGAGAAACAATCTATTAAATACTGGCATCCACCTTTTTTGGGGTAGTTAAAGTGAACATTGTAGCCAAAGTCTTTGTTTCTGGGAGTTGATGCGCTTTGAATAATTTCGTCTTTGCTTGGGTTTGGAACAAATGGAGCCACCCACTGTGTTGAAAGCTTATTAGCTTTAATTGTCCAAAGTTTTTCATTGTATGGCTGCATAAAATACTTCGTTATACCGCGACCGAATGTTGCAACAGACCAGCTTAATAAATCAGGAAACTCTTTTGTTTTTTTAAGTGATGGTTTGCGTAGGAACTCTTTTACACATTCATCTTTGATGTTTTGCGGCAAATAGTATAGGTTTGCCTGAAAAGGAAATGGTACCCATGATTTATGCGTGTAGATTGCCGAATTTCTCTTAATTTGCACAAAGTTACTACCAAGCATACTTGAAAGCAAATTTTTTACATAAAGGTTTCTTAAATGAATAAAATGACCTGAGTAGTCAAAAGTAAAACCATCAACTTCAACAGAACGGCAAAGCCCACCTAATGTAGCTTCGCGCTCAAAGAGTTTGTAAGAAAGTTTTGAAAACTTGGCGCAGGCAAGGCCTGTAATTCCGCCACCAATTATTAAAACATCACTCATTCAATTTTTACCTTGTTTATCCGGTTAGTAATTAAAAAAATAATAAAAGCTAAAACACAAAGCAACATAATTGCATTGCTTATGTTAGAGCGGGTTATCAGATATGCCCCAATTGAAACAACAATCGCCATAATATATGTTAAAAATATGATAGTTCTTCTCAAGAATCCCATTTTTTCTAAACGTAAAGCAAAGTGGTCTTTACTGCCAAGAAATGGCGACTTCCCCTTTTGCCAGCGGATCAAAGAAACTAAAATTGTGTCATAAATTGGGATAATCAAAATTAGTAAAGGTGCAATTAAGGCCAAATCATTTAATTTTGTATAAGATGTGCCCATTGCTATTGCAGCCAAAATAAAACCGGATGTTAAGCTACCAGTATCACCCATAAATATCTTAAATTTGTTTGAAAAATTATAGGGTATAAAACCAAGTGTGCCGCCTGCAAGAGCCGCGGCGCAGAAGTTTACATATATTGCCTCGCCGCGCATAGAAATAAGCAAAAATGCCATACTTGCAATAAAAACAACTCCGCTTGATAGGCCGTCCATAATGTCAATTATATTTAAGGCATTTGTTATAGCTACAACCCAAAATATCGTAAATGCCGCTGCAATTATATATGGCGAAACAAAGTGTATGCGTATATCAAAAAACAAAAGCGCTATGGCGGCCGTAATCTGAAAAACAAATTTCCACTTAAAACCAATCCCCTTTGGCACAATATCGTCAATTAGGCCAAGAATGAGCACAATGAGAGACCCTGTAATGATACCACGCAGGTTTACTAGTGTACCATTAGGAAAATGTGTAAACAACCTCACTACGAACAGTGCAATTACCCATCCAGACCATATTGCAAGGCCGCCAAGGTAAGGCGTTGGTTTTTTGTGTGTTTTTATCTGTGAGTGTGGGCAATCTAAAATGTTTAATTTTATTGCCACTAAGCGAAATATTGGGGTTAGTATAGAGGAACTGACAAGAGCTATAATGAAGGTTACAAAATATATCAAAAACGGATATGAATTTATGAAATCCTTCATTTATTTACCCTAATAGCATCAATGATATTTTTACAAATGTAATTAATTTTATCTTCCGAGAGCTCGGGGTATATTGGCAACGACAACACGGTGTCACAAACTGCTTCTGCCTGCGGATAATCACCTTTTTTGTACCCAAGGTTTGCATACACTCTTTGCATGTGCAATGCAAGCGGATAATAAATCTGGTTAGCAACGCCATTTTTTGTAAGATAATTTTGAACTTTATCCCTTTGTTCTTTTGAGCTAAAACGAATTGTGTAATAGTTAAATGAATGAGTTATGCCTTCTTTACTAACAGATGGCACAATTACGAAATTGCTTAATTTTGTTGCATAAAGTTTTGCGCATTCATTGCGTTTGGCTGTCCACTGATTTATATATTTCATTTTAACACGAAGTATTGCGGCCTGCACCGTGTCTAAGCGAGAGTTAAAACCGTCTATATCATGAAAATAACGAACCTTGCTGCCGTGATTTCTAAGCATCGTTAGTTTTTCTTTAACCGAACCATTGTTTGTTGCTACCATTCCCCCATCACCAAAACAGCCCATATTCTTTGCCGGGAAAAAACTAAAACAACCCGCATCGCCCATTGAACCTACAGGCTGAAACTTTTGCCCATTATATTGGCACGATGCACTAAATGCCTGAGCGCAATCTTCAACAACTTTCAAATTATATTTTTTGGCAATTTCCATTATTTTATCCATCTGTGCCGGCATACCGTAAAGATGTACCAGAAGGATAGCTTTTGTGCGCGGTGTTATAGACCCTTCAATTTTGCTGGCATCAATATTGTATGTTTTAGGGTCTATATCTACAAAAACTGGCTTTGCGCCGCAATGAATTATAGCCTCTGTTGTTGCAATAAATGTAAATGGGGTTGTTATTACCTCATCACCTATTTTAACATTACATGCAAGCAACGCAAGCAACAAGGCATCTGTTCCATTTGCCACGCCAACAGCATATTTCGTTTTGCTATAAGCGGCGAACTCTTGCTCAAAAGAAGTTACAGCGCTACCAAGGATAAAATCGGTTTTCTCAAATACAGCCATAACGGCGCAATCAATTTCTTCTTTTATAGAGTGATAATTTTCAACCAAGTCAGTTAGAGGAATGTTCATAGTTTAATTTCCGAGTTTTAATTTTGTCTTAAGAACCCCGCATAAAAGTGGATAAATAACTGACAAAAACACTAAAAAATGCGCCAATAAATATATTTTCAGAGATGATAACATAAATAGAGGCAAAAATTCCAACCGCCAACACTATTAAATATAATCCAACTTCAGGTATCTATTTATATATACCTAATAGTCTTTTTTTCATGATTTCCCAACTATATTTTTTATCATATAATAATCTCCCATTTTTCCCCATTTCAATACATTTACCAGGATTATTTTTTAAATACTGCACTGCTGCAAAGAAGGATTTTGCATCATAATCTATTACTATACCAATGTTTTCTTCTTCAACAACTTTATCAATACCAATTCCCCTGGAAACTATTATAGGTTTTTTAAAAGCCATTGCTTCATAAAACTTATTCGGAGCAGAATACTTATGATTAATAATTTCAGGATCGTATGTCGCGAAAAGAACATCAGCTTTGGCTTCAAGAAGCAATGCGCTGTTATAATCCATTTCTCCATAAAAAACAATATTGTTATGTTTTTTTGACAATTCTTTAAAGTATTCACTAAGTTTGCCATAGCCGCCAATATGCAACTCAATATCAGGATTAACTGAAATTAAATTTCCAATCTCCGATAACAATCTGCCATTTTGCAATAATCCAACATAAACAATTCTAAATCGATTATTCTGTTTATTCAATGAAATTGAATCATTAGCAAAGTTGATTTCTGGCGTGTTATGAATAACAATTATATTCTTAGGTTTTGTTTTACTCATCTGCTCATATCTGTTTTCATTACAAATAATCACGGTATCAGCGTTATTTATGATCCCTATTTCTAAATTTTCTATAAATCTCTTAAGAAATTTTGGGACGGGCCGTGAATGTATATAATAATCATAAATATCATATATTAATTTCTTTTTAAATATTTTTGAAATAAGAAATGACGGTAATGCTGTTTCAAAATCACAACAATGGATTATGTCAAACGAATTTAAGTTTTTTAACATTCTAATTAGCAACCACAATTGGAAAAGGATGAGTTTACCTAACGACTTGTATCCATCCCCATAATTACTTCTTATTTTGAAATAAGCTATTTTGAAATTATTTTTTTCAGACAACGAACTAAGTTTGCTTGTACCAAAACCATCTCTATCCCAACCTAAAACAAGTAATTTGCAATTATATTCTATTAGAGTATTAATTTCTTTTGTAGCTCTTGAGTCATTGAATATAGAAGTTGACCTCAAATAAACCACTCTAAGTTTATCGTTTGTTAACAACATATAAAACTACTCCTGAGTTTTTAGTTACTTGCATTTGTAGTGATTAAACCTTTATAAATTTTTAAATAATTATTTGCCATTATAATATCAGAATATTTTTCCATAACAACCAATTTTGCATTTTCCCCAAGAACTTGCCTAAGCGTTTTATCAAGGGCTAATATGCTCATAGCTGCAGAAATACTTTGTATATTTGGTTGCACAATTAAACCAGATACATTGTTTATTACCATTTCAGGAACATCACCAACAGCCGTTGTAACAACCGCTTTACCATGCGCCATTGCCTCTAAAAGCGCATAGGGGCTTGCTTCATCATACGAAGGTAAAACAAAAATATCGGATATATTATAAACAAGTGAGACATCATTGGTATCGCCAATAAATATCACATTTTTTTCAATGTTAAGAGTTTTTACCAAATCTTCGCACTTTCGCTTTAGTTTCCCATCACCTGCAATAATTAATTTTACACTAATTGGTATTCGGCAAATTTCTCCAAAAGCATTAATCAGGTTTATTATCCCTTTCTCAGGTGATAAGCGGCCAACAAATGAAAAAAGTACCTCATCTTTGATACCAAAATTCCGTCTTGTATTAGCCTTTTGAACATCGGAAAACTCTTTTACATCATCAAATGATACACCGTTACTTACTATTGTAATTCTGGCTTGGTTTACTTTATGATTTATCAAAATCTTTTTAACCTTTCTTGATGTAGCAGCAACATGGTCAAAAAAATGCAATACAAATTTATCTAACAACTCGAAAAAATTGAATTTTTCTATCCAATTGTGGCATGTAGCAAGTATTTTAACACCTGTTTTTTGTTTTAGGATCAATGCATATAAATCAGGTTTTATTCCGTTTGCATGAACAATTTGATAGTTTTCTTCTTTTATAACTCGGTTGAGTGATGCAATAACACTTTTATCATACATTGACTTGCAGGCAAAGACATAGTTTTTTATACCCATACTTGTTAGAGTGCTGTTAAACTCATTGTTAACTTCTCTGAAAATATTTACAACTGCGCAGTTGTGCCCAAGTGCGATAAGGCGTTTTGAAAGTGTTAACACAAAACGTTCACTACCATAAATTTTTTTTGCGCTAAGAAGCAATAGAATATTCATTAATTGATGTATGCCTTAAACATTAAAATTGAGTATAATAACTTGTCGTGGTTTTCTTTTCCGTTAAGCGATTTATACCAACTCTAGTAATATTGCACATGGATTATTCCCAGAAGATTTAACCTATTTTTGAATTTTTACAAGCTCGGCAAATGTCAATTTTTCTCTTACTATTGAAGTTATTCCCATAAAGGCCACACAAAGCAGTTGAATTGCGTGCAAAGTTAAAATATATCCAAAAGCAATGTTTTTTTCAACACCAAAAATAGCAAGTGTGCTTACCCCAACAAACTCAACTGTTCCAACATACCCGGGCGCGCTTGGCAATATAGCGGCAAAGCCAATTGCTATCATTACAAAAAGACACTGTTGATATGTTAACTGCAATGAAAATGCAGAGGCCACAGTAAAGAAAACACTTGCTTCAATTAGCCATATTATAACTGACAACAATAATGTCAAAAACAATATTTTTCTTTCGTGAAGTATTTCAAGCCCACCAGCAAAATTATTTATTAAATGAAAAAGACGATCTTTAAATTTTTGCGAAAATGGCAAAATAGCCGGTAGTTTTAATACAAGTTCCTTGTTTTTTGAGTATGTTATAAGAAAAACGAATGCTCCAATAAAAATAATTGAGGCAGTTATAAGTGTGTTTTTTATGCCGCTTGGCAAAGCGTTTAACATCAGCATTGATAAGGCAAGTAAAAAAACATACGCCACTCCGTCAAAGATCCGTTCAATAACAATTGTAGCAAGCACACTGCTTTTTGAAACTAAAGCTTTTTTGCCTGTTATGTATGCCCTTACAATTTCACCTATTCTAAATGGCAATGTGTTGTTTGCGAAAAAACCAATTGCTAAAAATGAAAAACATCTTTTAGTAGGCAAATTTACAAGCTTAGACAAAAGCATTTTCCACCTAAAACTTCTTATAACAAAAGAGGAACAATAAAGAACCGCACCCACAAGTAAAAGCAGCCAATTTGATGCCTTAACAAACTCAAAAGAACTCTTTAAGTCAATTTGCCTAAGTGTTAAAAAAAGCAGTACTGCACCTATAAGCAATCCTACAAAAACTTTTTTATTCATTATCCATTTCCCATAGTTGAATTATTAACGCAATTCTTGAGCCGGCATTTAAAACACTTTCCTTGTTGAATACTTGACCTACTTCGTTTATAGATGCCATAAACGGAAGCGAAAAGGCAAGCTCCCTTGTTTCTTTTGTTATAACATCGTTAAGCAATATTGAGTTTTCTCTAGACCTTTGTAATTGCATCATTGCAGTCGTTTTGGTATTCGTGCTTGCACTTTGCCAATAAGCATTTAAAGCTACACTTACGCCAATTTGCGCACTTTGCGTTGAGATAATTACAGGTGTAAGGTTTATTGAAAGCTCAGCAGAATAATCTTTTGAATAATCACTCTTAAAACTAATTGTTGCGGTTGAACCATAGGGTGTAATGAAATTTGCAGATTCGTATATCTTTTTGGCCTCACCATTTATGTCAAGGTTGTAAAGCTTAGAGAACTCACTTTTTGTTAATAAAATAGTTTTCAAATCAGCAGTAGAGCTTATTAAACCTTGTTCGTAATTCCTGCTCATTTCAAGAATAAAAACTTTCATTTGCACAGTTTCAAGTTTTGAATCTGATATAGCAATAAAACTTGTGATATCATTAAATTGATTGGTAAACGCACTGACCACTAAACTATTGGTATCATTGTCGCATAGTACAGTTATTGAGCTAAAAGAAAGTTTAAGTTTTTCACTAAGAACTTGCGGTACTATGTAATTAAGCGGAAAGGTTTTTGTGATTATCTCAAATTCCTTTACCCTATTTAAAGGCAAATCTGAAGTTGCTACTTTTTTTGTAATTGGAGTAATTTCTTTTGAGTTTTTTTTGTGTTTTGTTCTGTCAGCTTCCATGGAAGCTGACAGAACAAAACAAAGTGTAAAAATAAGTAAACACAAACAAATTTTTTTCATTTAGTTTGACCAATCCGGTGTTACAGAACTACCTTTTATATTGCTCAATAATCTTTTAAAAGTTCCGTCAAGCGATATTATAAACAATAAAGATTTATTTTTTACTTTTTCTGAGTACACAATAAACCTGCCGTCGGCAGACCATGATGGGTTTTCCGCATTAGTTGTACCATAAGTTAATCTATTTATATCATTACTTTTCATATCAAAAACATAAAGTTCATAATTTTTTGTTCCGCTAAGCATTGAAAAAACAATTTTATTTCCACGCGGCGACCAGCGAGGCGAATCGCAGTAGCCGTTTAAAGGCACTTTGCGAACATTTACACCATCTAAATTCATTATATAAAGCTGAGGATACCCACTCCTATCAGATATAAACGCAATCTCTTTTGCGCTTGGTGAAAAAGTAGGGCTTGTGTTGATTTTACCCTCAAAAGTTAACTGCCTTAAGAGTTTGCCCTGTAAATTGATTAAATAAAGGTTTGGACCGTGTTTGCCGTTTTGCGTTAGGGCAATGCTCTGATCATCAGGTGAAAATATGGCGGCTGTGTTTATACCCTGTTTTTTAGATATTATCACATTATTCATTGTTGCAAGTGTAAGCATGGCAATATCAGGGTTTACATCACGATAGGTTGTATATACAATTTTGCTTTTATCTGCAGACCACTTTGGCAAAATAGCAATTGAACTATCAAATGTTAGTTGTTTTAATCCATGCCCATCATAATCTATGCAGTAAAGCTCTTTAGAGCCAGTTGAATTGTTAGCAAATACAATTTTTGTTGAAGCAACACCTCTCTCACCTACGAGTCGAAAAATAATTTCATCACTTATGTTATGGGCGCATTCTCTAAGCATTGAGGATGTAAAAACATAAGAGCTTTGCCATATTACTGTTTTGCCTAAAGTATCACTTAAACTCGCATACAAAACCTGTTTGTTTTGGATTTGAGTAATTTTGCCTGCAACTAGCAAATCAACACCTATGTTCTCCCACTCGCTAAGTTGCTCTAACTGCCCAGTGTATACTGGACCGCCGTCAATTAAGTTAAAGTACCTTGAAAGAAGTAAATCACGCCTTATTATTGAAGAGAGTTCTTTTCCTGCACCGTCTTGCGAAGTTGTGCCAATAAATTCGCTGACACCAATATCAGTTCTACTTCCATGTGAAGTAAGTTTTAAATAAATATCGGAGCAGAAAGCATAAGAGCTGCCAAAAACTAATAATAAAACCACACAAATAACTTTAAAGCGTATTTTCATAATTTACTCAATAAAAGAGAACTCAAAAAAAACACCAAGATAATTTTCATTAAAACCTTCCGGCAATGGGGCAAAAGGGTTTGCTAAAAGCACCGCGCGCAGTGCTTGCTGGTCAAATGTTTTATCATTAGAACTATTTTTGATACGCACATCGGTAATTTGCCCGTTTTTTTCTATTTTAAAATAAACAACTGCTTTATAGCGCCCGGTATTTATTGACCATTGCCAATTTGAATTGATTTTTTTTACAATGGCATTTGTATAGTAGTTGTAAGGAAAGCGGGCGTTGTCTAATGCAATTTGGTTTGATTGTTTCAGAGTGCTTGCTTGTTTCTGTTCTTTTGGTAAGTCGGGTACATTTTTTTGTTCTATTTTTTTTATTGGTTTTTTACTTTTTTGCTTTTTCAAATTAATACTGTCTTTTTCCTCTTTGACAACTTCAAGTACTGTTTGCTTAGTGTCTTGCGCATAATAAACAAGCTCAAATGGAACGGTTATGTTGATAGTTTTATTTTGGCCGATGGAAAGAAAAGCAATCAGCCCAATATGCAACAGCAGAGAGATAAAAAAAGTGAACTCAAGGTTTTTGAGCATCTTGGCCCTTTGTTTGGACCTTTTGGGCGGACATTTTTGCTTCTTGTGAATCTGGGAACTCAGAGTACAATTGTTTTAGAAGTGTTTTTGTTTTTTCACCGTTGCCAATTTTTTCATAGCAGTCCGCGAGTTTATATAGCACAGACGGACTTAACTCCATGTTCGTTTTGTTATTTAAAAAAAGCTCAAACTTAGTTATAGCGTCATCAAAAGATTTTTTTGAGTAGTAGGAATCGGCCAAATAGTAGTTTGCCTTATCTGAAAGTTCTGTATCAGGGTATTTTTCAAGATATGTTTCAAACCCTGTTATAGCGAGGTCATATTTGCCGTTTGAATAATCATTGTAAGCCAGATTGTAAAGCGCAGATGGGCTTGGAGCTATTGAAAGCGTAGTGCCAGAAAGCTGCTCAAAAAGTTTATCTAGCCGTTGAGAAAAGTTCGCATCTACATCATCAAGTTTTTGCCCAAGAGAAGACATTCTATTTTGTGTTTCTTTTAGGTTGGAACCGAGTATATCTAACTTTCTTGAAAAACTCTCAGTTTTATTAGAAACATCTGCCTGATTTGTTTGAAGTTCATTTATTTTAAGTTGTAGTTTATAGATATCTTCTCGCAAACCTGAAACCTCCGTACTGGTTGCGATACAGCCAGACAATAAAAATAAAAAAATAAATGTTAAACCAAAGATATAGCGAATCATTTTCCTCTTACTTTTGTTTCAGCTCGTCTATTTTTCGCATATGCATTTTCATTATCAGAATCATCTAACAAATTTTCTTTACCATACGAAATTGTGCCTATATTACCTGCTGGAACTCCAAGAGATATATAATAATCACGAACAGCCGAGGCCCGTTTTTGACCAAGTGCAAGGTTGTACTCAATAGTACCGCGTTGATCGCAGTATCCTTCAACTATTATGTTAGCGATTGAATACTCTTTTAAATAACTCGCATTCTTTTTTAATACATCGCTCGCGCTGTCACTCAAGTCGTAAGAGTCATAGTCAAAACTTATGTTTACAAGTCCTTCAATCGATTTCCAATCTTTGAAACGAACTGACGCCTCATCCGAATCTTTGTTAGTGTCGCTAACTTGCGGCACAATCGTCTCAGTTGGTTTAATTATTTGTTTTTTTGCGCAACCGGCATTAAAAATTAAAGTAACTGCGAGTAAAACAAGGAATATTTTTGACATTTTTCTGCCTCCATTTCAATTTGATATATTTTTAAATATTTTACCCGAATGCGACGAGTGTGTCAAGTATTATGTAAAATATTAGTTTAAAGTTATCAGATTACTTACGAGTCACGGAATTTTAATTAAACATTATCAATATTTATGCTTTTAAAGCTGATTGTAAATATTGGCCGGTAAATGAGTTTTTGTTTAAAGAAACCGTTTCAGGGGTTCCTTTAGCCACAATATAACCACCCTTATTACCACCTTCTGGGCCCAAGTCAATAATCCAATCGGCGGTTTTTATTACTTCAAGATTGTGTTCAATGACTAAAACCGTGTTGCCATTATCTACTAACTCATGCAAAACTTTTAACAACTTTTCTACATCGGCAAAGTGCAGGCCTGTTGTCGGCTCATCAAGTATATAAAGGGTTTTGCCTGTGGAGTGCTTTGATAATTCATTTGCCAGTTTCACTCTTTGAGCTTCGCCTCCCGACAGTGTGGTTGCAGCTTGTCCAAGCTTTATATAATTTAGCCCAACAGAATTTAATGTTCCAAAAATTTTCTTTATTTTAGGAATGTTTGTAAAAAACTCATAGCCCTCCTCAACTGTCATATCCAAAACTTCCGCTATTGTTTTGCCTTTATAATGAACCTGCAAAGTTTCACTATTAAAGCGTTTACCCCCGCAAACTTCACAAGTTACATAAACATCAGGCAAAAACTGCATTTCAATTTTAATTGTTCCATCTCCATGGCAATTTTCGCAACGGCCGCCTTTTACATTAAAAGAGAACCTTCCTGGCTCATAACCCCTGGCTTTTGATTCCTGGGTGCTGGCAAAAAGGTCACGAATATGCGTAAATGCACCCGTGTAAGTGCTTGGATTTGAACGAGGAGTTCTACCAATGGGCGATTGGTCAACAATTATCACTTTATCTATATTTTCCATGCCATTAATTTCTTTTACTATACCAGGTACTTCTTTTGAACCGTAAAGTTTTTTTGCAAGATTTTTGTATATTATTTCATGTACTAAAGTTGATTTTCCAGAACCGGAAACACCTGTTACGCAAACGAAAACCCCAAGAGGCATATTTAAGGATAGTTTTTTAAGGTTAAACTGTGAAGCGCCAATAATTTCAAGATTTCTGTCTGTTAACTTTCTTCTCTTTTTAGGTATAGGAATTCTTAGGGTACCGTTTAGGTAACTCGCGGTAAGTGAATTTTTCGCTTTTAAAACTTTTTCATAAGTACCTTGGGCAACAATAGAACCGCCATGAATGCCGGCACCCGGCCCAAGATCTATTATCCAGTCGGCTGCGCGCATAGTTTCTTCATCGTGCTCAATAACAATTAGGGTATTGCCCATGTCGCGCAGGCGAAGCATTGTATCTAAAAGCTTTCTATTGTCTTTTTGGTGCAGGCCAATTGATGGTTCATCAAGCACATAAAGCACTCCTGTTAACCCTGAACCAATTTGTGTTGCAAGGTGAATTCTTTGTGCCTCACCTCCGGAAAGTGTTGAGCTTTCACGGTCAATGGTAATATATCCGAGCCCCACATCGCTTAAAAATGAAAGCCGCCGGTTTACCTCTTTAAATATTGTTTTACTGATAAATTTATCTTTTTCTGATAGTTTTAGCGCGGCAAAGAATTCCCTTGCAATATTGACAGACATAGTTGTTAATTCTGAAATTGATTTGCCATCAATTTTCACTGACATGGCAGATTTTTTAAGGCGAGCGCCGTGGCAGCTATTACAGATAACAGTGCGCATATAGTTTGTACGGATCTCTTCACGCACGAATTCAGATTCAGTTTCAGTGTAACGCCGTTTTAAATTGACGATCACACCCTCAAATCCATCATTGTCGCCGAATAGCAATATCTCCTGCTGTTTTCTTGAAAGTTTTAACCATGAAGTTTTTGTTGGTATATTGTGTTTTGAGCAAACATCATCTAAAAGTTGCTGGTAATAGCCACTCCATGAATTTTTCCAACGATGGGTACGGGTTGTTATTGGCTGGCTCCATGGTTTTATTGCGCCATCTGCTATGCTAAGCATTGGAGCACGAATTATAAGATCTTCATCAACTTCTTCTTTTGCGCCAAGCCCGCCGCACTCCGGACAAGCCCCAAATGGCGAGTTAAACGAAAATAGTCGTGGCTCAATTTCAGGCAGGCTTATGCCACAATCGGTGCAGCTGTTATGTTCGCTAAACAATCTTTCTTTTACTGACCTTTTTGAGCTCTCATCTAAAATTAAAACTAAGCCGGACGATTCTTTAAGTGCAAGTTCAACCGCTTCCGAAATTCTTTGGCGTGCTTGTGCAGTTAGCACAACTCTATCTATAATAACTTCAATGGTGTGTTTTTTGTAACGGTCAAGCTTTATTTTTTCATCTAATAAGGAAATCTTACCGTTTATGCGAACCCTGGCAAAGCCGCTTTTTGCAAGTTTCTTAAACAACTCCTCATAAGTTCCAGTTTTCCCGCGCACAATAGGTGAGAGTATTTGAAGTTTTGTGCCTTCCTGCATTTTCATTATTTCATCTATAATTTGCTGAGCGCTTTGCGAAGAAATTGGTTTGTTGCACTCAGGACAAAATGGTTTACCAATACGTGCAAATAATAACCGCAAATAATCATAAATTTCCGTTACTGTGCCTACTGTTGAGCGTGGGTTATGTGACGGATTTTTTTGTTCAATTGCAATTGCCGGAGAAAGGCCTTCAATTGTGTCTAAGTCGGGTTTTTCCATCAACTCAAGAAATTGTCTTGCATATGCCGATAGCGACTCAACATAGCGCCGCTGGCCTTCAGCATAGATAGTGTCAAATGCCAATGACGATTTACCTGAACCCGAGAGCCCTGTTACTACAACAAGTTTGTTTTTTGGTATTTCAAGTGAAATGTTTTTTAAGTTGTGCGCTCTTGCGCCTTTTATGATTATTTTATCCATATTAGAATCTTTTTATCAGAGTATCCTTAGGTTTTTTTAACATTGAAGGATGGTCCAGGTTATAATGCAGGCCGCGGCTCTCTTTTCGTTTAATCGCGCACTTAATAATTATTTCGGCTACCGTGGCAATGTTGCGTAATTCTATAAGATCACTGGTAATAAAAAAATTCCAATAATATTCCTGAATTTCTTTTTTAAGTAACTTTATTCGTTCAAATGCTCTTTTAAGCCGTTTATCGGTTCTGACAATACCAACATAGTTCCACATAAAATTTCTAATTTCATCCCAGTTTTGTTTAATAACTACCGATTCATCGCTATCTTTTGCGTTGCCTTTATCCCACTGTGGGATTGCGGGAAAATTTATTTTTTCAGAAATAAGTTCATTGGCCTTTTGATATGCGCGGCGGGCAAAAACTATTGCTTCAAGCAGTGAGTTTGAAGCAAGCCGGTTTGCTCCGTGTAAACCAGTACAAGCACACTCACCTATCGCAAATAGGCCATTTATATTTGTTTGTGCGAATGTATCGGTTAATACCCCGCCGCAAGAATAATGCTCGGCAGGAACAACAGGTATCGGATTTTTTGAAATATCTATACCACATTCAAGACACTTGGCATAAATAGTTGGAAAACGCTTTTTTAAATACGCCGAACTCTTACTTGTAATATCTAAATACACAAAGTCATCACCTAAAATCTTTAATTCATTACCAATAGCTCTTGCCACTATATCCCTTGGGGCAAGTTCTTTAAGTGGATGGTATTTATGCATAAACTTTTTGCCATTTTTAAGCCGTAAAACAGCGCCTTCTCCTCTAAGTGCCTCCGAAATTAAAAATGAGCGTTCTTTTTCATTAAACAAACATGTTGGGTGAAATTGCACAAACTCCATATTAGCCACGGTTGCACCACAACGGTATGCCATTGCCACACCATCACCTGCCGCAATGTCGGGGTTTGATGTGTAAAGGTAAACTTTGCCGGCACCGCCAGTTGCAAGAACCGTCATTTTTGCAGTAAACGCATTAACTTCACCTGTTGCATTGTTTAGCACATAAGCGCCAAAACAGCGTTCATTATTTTTTTGAAAACTTTTTTTAAGTTTGCCTGAAGTTATTAAATCAACCGCCGTGTGGTTCTCGTAAAATTTAATACCGCATTTTTTTGCCTTTGCAATTAAAACTTTTTGCAATTCAAACCCTGTCGCATCGGCGCAATGCAATATTCGTCTTTTTGAGTGTCCGCCTTCAAGCCCAAACTCGTAATCTGCGTTTTGCTTATTGCCAAAACGAGAGAATTTTACACCCCACTCTTCAAGTTCGGCTATGGTACCGGGACCGCCTTCAACTGTCAGATCAACAACTTCTTTTTTACATAAACCTGCACCGGCAATTAGTGTATCGTTTATATGCGACCTGAAAGAATCATCCTTTCGCGTTACAGCTGCTATGCCACCTTGTGCTTTTGATGTATTTGTGTCAATTAATTGTCTTTTTGTAATCAAAGCTACGGAGCCAAGTTTTGATGCTTTGATAGCAAAACTTAGGCCAGCTGCACCGCTACCAATAACTAAAAAATCTGTTTTCATTTAAGGTTTCTCTATAAGAATGTTGTCAATCAGGCGTGTTTTTCCAACATAGGCAGCAACCGCTATAAGGGCTGGTGCTTTGGCTGATTTTTTTTCAATTAAGGTTTTGGGGTCGCAAATGCTAACATAATCAAGCTTTGATATTGGAATTGTTTTTAGCATATTAATAATTGTATTTTTTATTTTAGAGTAACTATTATTCCCTTCCAATGCCATTTTTTTTGCTTGTATTAATGCCGCATATATTTTTGACGAATTTTCTTTTTCCATGTTAGAAAGATATTTGTTTCTGCTGGATATTGCAAGGCCCGAACTTTCGCGCACTGTTTTACAGGGGATAATTCTTACAGGAAAGTTTAAATCCGTGCACATGCGTTCAATAATTTTTAACTGTTGATAATCTTTCATTCCAAAGTAAGCATTAGTTGGCATTACAATGTTGAAAAGTTTTGCAACAATCGTTGCTACACCGTTGAAGTGACCAATTCTGAATTTTCCACAAAGCACACTGGAGAGATTATTTACCGTTATAGAAGTTTTGTAATTATACGGATACATTTGCGCCGCACTTGGGAAAAATATCGCATCAACACCGCAACTATCGCAAAGTTTTTTATCTTCTAAAAATGTTCTTGGATATTTATTAAAATCTTCTTTAGGGCCAAATTGAGTTGGATTAACAAAAACGGACACAACACAGAAGTCGTTTTCCGACGTACATTTTTTGACAAGCTGCATATGGCCACTGTGCAATGCGCCCATTGTAGGCACAAAACCAATAGTTTTGCCTCTTTTTTTAAGAGCAGCAGAAAGTTTTTGCATTATGGAAATTGATGTTATTATTTTCATTTCGGGAATTTTGACTGTTTTACTTCTTGGCAGTAAAGCTTTGTTGCCTTTATCATAGCATCTGACAAATTAGCGTAGCGCTTAACAAAGCCTGGAGTTTTGCCTTGTGTAATACCAAACATATCGTCACTTACAAGTATTTGACCATCACAATATTTTCCTGAACCAATACCAATAGTTGGTATTGAAAGTTCTGATGTTATAGTTTTTGCCAGCTTTTCAGGCACGCATTCAAGTACTACAGCAAAAACGCCTGCTTTTTCCAGTATATGAGCACTACGGATTATTTTTTCCGCATCTTCGTCTGTTTTACCTTGTATTTTATAACCACCAATCAGGTTTATTGCCTGAGGCATTAGGCCTAAATGGCCCATTACCGGTATTTTAGCATCTATAACGGCTTTTATATTGTCTATTAGTTCCTCTCCGCCTTCTATTTTAACCGCTTGCGCCATACCATATTTAATAATCTCGCCTGCATTTTTAATGGCATCTTTTTTTGATGTTTCATAACTCATAAATGGCATATCTGCCACTAAAAGCGCATTTATTACGGCACGCCTTACAGCTCTGCAATGATAAATAATTTCAAAAAGCTCAACTGGAATAGTTGAAGGGTAACCAAGTTTTACCATACCTACAGAGTCGCCAACGAGCACAACATCTACACCCGCATCGTCAAGTATTTTAGCTGTTGGATAGTCATAAGCGGTAAGGGCGGTAATTTTCCGCTTTGCTTTCTTTAACTCTGCGAGTGTTTTAATGGTTATTTTAGTTTTCATATTTTCTCACTTTTTGACATGGATAATTTTTTTTTACTTCGCTTGCATACCAAGAAAGCTTCTTTCTTTCATTCGGGTAATATTTCTTTGGCGCAATTTCTAAGAGTGGAACCAAAACAAAAAGCCGTTCTTTTATTTTTGGGTGTGGCACCACCAACTTAATCGTGTTTATAACCTTATTTCCAAAAAATAATATATCAATATCTATTACACGAGGCGTCATATGTGGCTGAGAACCATCCCTGCCAACGTCTGACTCAATTGATTTAATTACTTTTAACAATGAACTTGCGCTTAAAGTTGTGCTAACTTTTAGGACACTGTTTAAAAAATAGCTCATCTTTTTACCAACAGCACTTGTTTTATAAAGCGCGGAAGATTTTAAAAAAGAAATTCCATTTATATTTGCAAGTTTATGGAGTACTCGTTCTATATTCTTTTTCTTGTTGCCAAGGTTTGAACCAAGAGACAGATATGCTGTTGTTTTTACCATTTAAGTTTTGCAATTCTTTTGAGAGCTTCATTAATTCTTGGCATCTCAACAGTTAAAGCAAAGCGCACATACCCTTCACCAGAAACACCAAGCCCATTACCAGGGGTACAGACAATGCCGGCTTCGTCTAACAATTTAGACACAGTTTGGGTGGAAGAATAGCCGTTTGGTGTTTTTGCCCAAACATAAAAGGTTGCCTTCGGCTTAGTTACTTTCCAACCAAGTTTGTTTAGCCCATCAACAAGAACATCGCGGCGTTCTTTATAAAGTTTGCGCATCTCTATCACACAAGTTTGAGAACCACTGAGAGCAGCAATACCAGCTTCCTGTATTGCCTGGAAAACACCCGAGTCGTAGTTATCTTTAACCTTACCAAGGCCTGCAACAATTTGAGCATTGCCACATACCCAACCAATACGCCAACCTGTCATATTGTATGTTTTTGAAAGTGAGTGAAACTCAACACCAACTTCTTTTGCACCATCTACTGAAAGAAAACTTATTGGTTTATTTTCATAGTAAATTTCAGAGTAGGCAGCATCATGGGCAATTATTATGTTGTGTTTTTTTGCAAATGCTATTGCTTTAATGTAAAAATTCTTTGTTGCGGTTGCAGCTGTAGGGTTATTTGGATAATTCAAAAACATAATTTTTGCTTTGCTTGCAATTTCCTGCGGTATCGCATTGAAATCAGGCAGGAAACCATTTTCTTCTTTTAAAGGCATAAAATATGCAATACCATTAGAAAATATTGTACCTGTGTTATATACAGGGTAACCCGGCTCAGGTATAAGCACATAATCGCCGGGATTTATAAATGCCAAGTGGAAATGTCCAATGCCTTCTTTTGAACCAAGCAACGACCAAACTTCTGTGATTGGATCTATTGATACATTAAACCTTTCTTTGTACCAATTAGACACCGCCTGACGAAATTTAAGTGTGCCGGCACCAAAAGGGTATTGGTGGTTTTTAGGATCGCTAAGCGCTTTTTGACCGGCTTTGATAATATGATTTGGTGTTGGTTTATCCGGGTCGCCAACTCCAAGTGCGATTATATCCACACCTCGCTCTATGGCAGCCTTTTTCTTTTTATCAATTTCAATAAACAAATATGGCGGTAGTTTTTTTAGTTTTTCGTTAACTTCAATTTTCATAACCATTATCCTTTTTACAAATGTTTATTAATTCTCCAACTTTTTCAATATTAACACTTAGAACATCATTGTGCTTAAGCTGACCAACCCCAAACGGAGTTCCTGTAATTATAATATCTTCGGGTAGTAATGTCATAATAGCAGATATAAAGCTTACAAGTTTATATACATTAAAAACCATATTTTTTGTATTTGATGACTGCACAACTTTCCCGTTTAAAAATGTTTTAATTTTTAACTTTAATGGATTTATTCCGCTTACAATATATGGGCCAATTGGCGCGAATGTATCAAAAGCCTTTGCCCTTGCCCACTGGCCATCTAATTTTTGTAAATCTCTTGCTGTAACATCATTGGCACAGGTGTAGCCAAAGATATATTTATGAGAGTTTTTTACAGAAATATTTTTGCATTTTTTACCAATAACTATTGCGAGCTCGCCTTCATAATCAATCTGTTTTGATTTTTTTGAGAGAACAATTTTGTCTTTATGCGCAATAACGGCACTTATCGGTTTTTGAAATAATATTGGGTTTTTAGGTAATGGAAAGTTAAGTTCTTTTGCGTGATCTTTGTAATTTAACCCAACACCAATTATTTTTGACGGCTCGCAAGGCGGTAAAACTTCTACGGAGTTTAGTAGGAACTTATTTTTTGTTAAGGCATAGTTCTCAAAATAACTTTTTGACAACTCAATTATTTTGCCATCCTTCATTATTCCAAAACGCGCTTTTGAGCGTGCAAAAAAACGCAAATAAATCATAGTTTATTAAGTGATAAAACATCTTGCATTGAATAAAACCCGGCCACTTGTTTTGAAAGCCACTTTGCAGCTGTTAAAGCGCCTGATGCAAGAATGTCTCTGGAGTATGCGCGATGCGTTAGCTCAATGCGCTCACCGGTACCTGCAAAATATACCGTATGTTCGCCAACAGTATCACCTGCACGAACAGCCATTACACCTATTTCCTCTTTTGTGCGTGCTCCAACTATGCCTTCTCTACCATAAACACCAACTTTTGCAATATCTCTATCAAGCGCTAACGCCATAATTTCTGCTAACTTTGCCGCAGTACCAGATGGCGCATCTTTTTTTTGATTATGATGAAGCTCAACAATTTCGATATCGTACCCATTAAGCGCTTTTGCAGCGATGGCTGAAAGCTTAAAGAGCAAATTAACACCAAGCGACATATTTGGAGAAAGCAATATAGGGATATCTTTTGATGCATTGGCAATAACTTGAAGTTTTTGTGCATCAAAGCCAGTAGTGCCAATTACTATAGGTTTATTTTTTTCTTTTGCTAATGCAACATTTTTAAGCGTAACATCGGGGGCTGTAAAATCAATTATTATATCGCAAAGTTCAATAACATCAGATAAATTGTCAGAAAGTTTTATGTTGTTTGGGCAATTTTTTTGTAATTCTTTCCTTTCAATACCAGCAACTATACAAAGCTCAGGGTTATTTTGTGCAAGAACAATAATTCTGGAACCCATTCTTCCGGCGGCACCGCAAATTGCAATCTTAAGCATTTTTTACCCCCAATTATTCTAACCAAAAACTTAAAGAAGCCCGTAATTTTTTAACGCAATTTCCAACTTTGCTTTATTTGCATCTTCCATAGAACACATTGGCAGGCGAAACTCATCAGAACACATACCAAGCATTGCCATTGCGGTTTTTACTGGTATAGGATTTGTTTCTATAAACATTGCCTTTACTAAAGGTAATAATTTGTAATGCAACTCTTTTGCTTGGGCAAAGCGACCGGCAAGAAAGTGTTCAACAAGTTCGCTTACGGCTTTTGGCACAATATTTGCCACAACTGAAATTACGCCAACACCGCCAATTGATAAGACTGGCAAAGTTAAAGCATCGTCACCTGAAATAAGGTTAATATCAGGGCATGCAAGCTTAGTTAATGCCATCTGCTCAAGAGAGCCAGACGCCTCTTTTACACCAACAACGGTTTTACATTGCTTAACAATTTTCGCGGTTGTTTCAACCTCTATATTTACAGCCGTTCTTCCCATTATATTGTAAAGCACTAATGGAATATTTGTTGATTCTGAAATTGCCTTATAATGCAAGAAAAGGCCTTTTTGCGTTGGTTTGTTGTAATAAGGTGACACCAAAAGAGCGGCATCGCAGCCAACCTTTTGCGCAAATTTAGTTAATGCTATGGCCTCATCGGTACAGTTTGCCCCTGTGCCAGCCATAACTTTTACCCTTTTATTTACAACTTTTACCGTTGCCTCAATAACTGCCTCGTGCTCTTCCATTGATAATGTTGCCGACTCACCTGTTGTACCGCATGGGACTATGCCGGCTGTGCCATTTTCAATTTGGAATTCAATAATTTCTTTTAACTTATCAAAATCTACAGCACCATTCTTAAATGGTGTTACTAATGCTACATATGAACCTTCAAACATCTTTCCCCCGTTAATATTTTAAATATTTACTTTGCCGCTAAATGACACAACGGCAGGGCCGTGAAGCCATAAATTTTTTGCAGGATACTTTTTGTCATTATTAGTAACATCAAAAGAAACAGTTAACTTATCACCACTTCTGACTATGCAGCTAACCGGCTGTTTAACTTTACCTGCAAGAACACTCACAAGCGAGCAAGCGCTCACACCAGTACCGCAGGCAAGCGTTTCATCCTCTACTCCGCGCTCGTATGTTCTGACAATTAAAGTATTACCTTTAACTTGAACAAAGTTAACATTTGCCCCATCTGGCGCAAATGCTTTATGAAAACGCAAGGTAGAACCAAGCTCTTTTACATTTATTTTTTCAACCTTTGGAACAAAAAGAACTATATGAGGTACCCCTGTATTAATATAAGCGCACTTAAATTTTTTGCCATTAAGCAAAACATCAACTTGTGGCCTATACGAATGAGGGTTACTTAAATTTACAGCAATGCTTGCGCCGTTTATTCTAGCGTAAATTATGCCTGAATCGGTTAGGAAACTCATATTGCCTTTGGCCGCACCAATAATGTTTGCAAAACGGGCAATAGCCCTTGCGCCATTTCCGCACATAGAAGCACGGGACCCGTCGGAGTTAAAGTAAAGCATCTGAAAATCTGCTTTATTTGATTTTTGTAAAAGCAAAAGCCCATCTGCCCCAATTGAACGCCTTCTATCGCAAAGTTTAGCCGCAATTTTTGAAATTGAGCGTTTAATCGTCTTATTGCGATTGTCAATCAAAACAAAATCATTACCTGCCGCTGAAATTTTTGTAAAATTTATAGTTTTCATTTTTCTAAACCAATCAGAGTTTCGTATGTTTCTCTTTGCCTTATAACCCTTAGTTTTTTACCGTCAATTAATACCTCGCATGCTCTTGGGCGCGAGTTATACTGAGATGCCATTGCCATACCATAAGCGCCTGCACTTTTTACAACAAGCAATTCGCCCTGCTCCATATAGGGTAACATTCTGTTTTTACCCATAAAATCACCTGTTTCACAAATTGGACCGACAACATCAACTTTGACCTTTGGCCTATTTGGCAAAACCACAGGAATAATATCGTGATATGCCTCGTATAAAGTTGGTCTGATAAGGTCATTCATACCTGCGTTTGTTATAAGAAAGTTCTTCCCTTCAGATTTTTTTCTGTAAGTTACACTTGCTACAAGTACACCAGCATTGCCAACAATAAAGCGCCCCGGTTCAAAAATGAATGTTCCCTTAAAATCCTTAAAGTGGGCTAAAACGGCATTTGCAAGCTCTTTTGGTGTTGGTGGCACTTCGTTTTTATAAGTTATACCTAAACCGCCGCCTAAATCAACAAAATCAAGCTTAATATTTGCTTTTAAAAGCTCTTTTACCAATAAGGAAATTTTGCGCGCAGCCATTGCAAACGGGGCAACACTTGTTATTTGCGAACCAATATGGCAATGAATTCCGACTGGGCTTACACCCTTTAAATTTTTAGCAATCTTATAAAACTCAACTGCCTGATTGTACGCAATACCAAACTTTGAACCACTTTTGCCAGTTGTAATATGCTTGTGGGTTTGTGCATCAACATTTGGGTTTATACGAAAAGCAATCTTCGCTGTTTTATTTTGTTTTCTTGCCAATATGGCAACTTGATTAAGCTCTTCAAGTGATTCAACATTAAACATCAAGATATTACTTTTTAGCGCGTATTCTATTTCCGATGCTGTTTTACCAATACCGGCATAAACAATTTTTTCTTTTGGAAACCCTGCCTTAAGAGCCCTGTAAAGCTCACCGCCAGATGTTATATCTACCCCAGCGCCGGACTTAACAAGCACTTTAAGCAATGCTCCGCTTGAATTAGCTTTAAGGGCATAGCAAACAATAGCATTCACACCTGAAAATGCATTTTTAAACGCCAAATAGTTTTTTCTAACTTCGTTTGCGCTATAAAGAAACAATGGGGTTCCAAAGCGTCTGGCAAGTTTTTCAACTTCAAAACCATCAATAAATAGATTATTTTTTTTATACAAAAACATAACTAACCGCCTTTATTTTAAAAGAGATAATACCTTTTTTAAAGCTTGCATGTCAATTTGCATTGCTCAACTTTTTTGACGGAAAATCAATCAAAATCCTTAGTTTTTCGCAGTACTGTTTAACAACCGGAGAAGTTGCAAGTTCATTTGCTTTTGAAAGCTCTGCCAATGCCTTAGAGTTATCTTCCTGCAAATTATATATCATTGCAAGGAAAAAATGCGGCAAAGCGCCATTTGAAAGTTTTTGGGATGCGAGTTTAAAGTTTTTCTTCGCAGATTCAACATCATTTTGCAACAGATAATTAATTCCGATGTATAGATACGCAGAGCCATTTTCTTTATCTAAATTTATAGCATCTGTTAAAACCGCTATTGATTTTTTATACTCGCTTTTTTTTGTAAGCAACTCCCCCATTAAAAAATAATCATCATACGATCTTACATTCTTAGTGAGATTTTCAAGTAAAGACACGGCAAGGTCACTTTGACCGCTATAATTCGCACAAAGTGCTGTTTTACGGTAAAGGTCGTTTTGTGGTCTTAGCGAAAGTGCCTTAAGGAAGTAATCAAGAGCTTTCGTATATAAACCATCTCTAAAATAAGACAAAGCTATTGCATAAATAGCATCAAAAGACTTTGGGTTATATGTAAGCACATCAAAATAAACATCTTGAGCACGAGTGTAAAGCTCTATGGTTTCAAAAACACCGGCAAGTTTAAGCTTTGCCACTTCTTCTTGAGGAACTAAATCTATTGCAAGTCCATACTTTTCAATGGACTTTGCGTACTGTTTAATATTGAGGTAGGTATCACCTTGCATAACGAATAATTCATATCGTTTTTTGTTTGATGTTGCAAACCCTATTGCCTGCTCAAGTGAGTTTAAAGCGGCATTGAAATTTTGCGATGAAATTGCCTGGTTGTAATTTTGCAAACAAAGTTTATAGTTCTTATTTTTGTTTTTAGATTGAAAAACCTGTTCTTGCGGCAAACCATTTAGCACATCGCAAAACGACAGTGCCGAAAACACACATAGCAAGAAAATTAAGAAAAATAACAGGTTTATTCTTTTATAGTTCATTTAATTTAAAAGCAGGTAATTTGATGTTTTTTCAAGTAACTGCTTTTTTATTTGTGCAACACTTTCCCTTGCGGCAACACTACCTGCATCAATACACTCTCTTGAACGGTTTAACTCCATCAAGGTAACATCGCTTACCTTTGGAAAAATGTTTATATCAGAAAGTTTTAACTTTTGGTCATCAAGCTGTCTGCCTTGTATTGAAATTGCCTGAGTTAACATTGAAAAAACAGACGACACTTTATTTTTTGAAAAATCGGCACTGACACAAACCGTAATAATATAATCTGCACCCATCAGCTTTGCAATATCTGTTGGAATATTATCGGAAAGCCCGCCGTCAACAAGAAATCGATGTCTGTATTCTACAGGCGAAAAAAGGCCTGGTATTGTAGCGCTTGCGCGCGCCGCACGAGCCACATCCCCTTCTTTTAATACAACTCTCTCTCCTGTTAGAATGTCTGTTGCAATACAAGCAAAATCAACTTTCAACTCATCAAAGCGCTTTGCCCTTGTGTATTTTCCCATGTATTTTTCCATTTTCTCAGTAGAAAGCAATTTTCCTGTTATAAACAACTTCAATACACTCGGATTTGAAAAATTTGATACGTCGTTCCAACCTGTATTTTCTGCAAGCTTTTCTATACTCTCAGCAGGTGCTCCAGAAGCATACATAGCACCGACAAGCGCGCCAATACTGTTACCAACAATTATATCAATAGGTATATTTTCATCTTTAAGCACTTTTAAAACGCCAATGTGCGCAAAACCTCTCGCGCCGCCGCCGCCTAAAACAATTGCCACCTTTGGCCTTTGCGAAGGGCTAAGCATGGTAAATTTATGCCAGATATAATCGGATAGAATTTTATCATGGTCAACTGTTGATGCAAAGATGTTTTGAGGGTAAATCAACAAAAGCACAAGAAGTATTTTAGCTATTAGTTTCATGAGGAGTTTATTTATTAATTTGGTCTAATGGTTTACCAATAGCCCACTCAAGCATTGTCTTGCTCTTAAGAAGATTGCATGAAATATCTATTGTGAAAATATTGTAAAGCATGGCCGCCTCTATCTGCGTTGGCATTCTTTGAGTAATTGCTTTTTCGCGTTCAGATTTCCAAAAATTATAATCTATAAGAGCATCCCTGACTTCCAGTTCAACATTGTCTTCAATTTGTGCCCTGCGTATTTTGCCCTGACGAATTTGATGTTTTCTCTGAACAATTCTTGACAATGCAGCCCAGCCGTCAAATATTGGCCAATTGAAGTTTATTGTAGCATTCCAATTATCGTAATCAAGAGGAAATTGATAACCGCCCCACTCGTAATTAGCACCAAGGCTAATAGTAGGAAAACGCTCAGTAAGCGATAAGTTTAACCTTAACGCATCAATCTTTTCTTGAAATTGTTTTTGGTTTAATTCTGGCCTGAATTGATAGGCAAGAGCAATACACTTATTAACATCATAATCGGTACTTGCATTTTCAAGCTCACCTGCAATATCAAAAGTTGTATCTAGCTCAAGGCCAATGGTTTTTAAATAGGTTATTTTGTCTTTTTCATATTTATGTTTAAGAGTTAATAAATTGCGGGCAAGTTTATCTTTTAAAACTACCATTTCAGAAGAATAATGCTTTGATAAATTGTTATTTATTTCGTTTATTGTAAACTCGTAAGTTTTAATTTTTTTGTTACTGGCAAGTAAATCAATGAATGCAATTTTTATTTCTTTTAACGCTTTAATTTTTGCCGATTCATACTGGCCAACATACTGCGCAAGATTCGCTTTTGCAAGGTCTAAGGTTGTACTATAGCGCCCACCCGCATAAAGATATTGCCACATAGTTGCCTTTGCAGAGTAATACTGGTCATTTTTGCCACCAGGCAGATATAGCGAGTTAAAGGAAGGTGCCAGCACCGTTGGGAACTGATTATCAAACTGTGAAGCGTTAAAGTTTAAATCAATTCTTGGGAATATGTTTGAGCGGGCTTCGTCTACGCGCAATTTCGCAACCTCAATATCTTCGTTTGAAGCAAGCAAGTCCTGGCTATTTTTTAACCCGAAGTTGATGCTGTCTTGTAGAGTAAGCACCCTTTCTGTCTGCGCAGATTGTAACTGCAAAGAGAAAATAAGAACAAATAGGCCTGAGATAAATAAATTTTTTATTTTCATAATTTTTTCAACTTAAGCAATTGTTGTTTAACAGATTCTTTCGATGTTCCGCCATAAGACACTTTTTGTTTTATTATTTCAGCAGGGTCAAGAACGCTTAAAACATTGGCCTCAAAAAGCGGGCAGAAAGCTTTGAGCTTACTAATACTAAGGCCAGAGAATGTTATAGATTTTTCAATGCAATAACTGACAATTTTAGCAACAATACCATGCGCCTGCCTAAAAGGCATACCTTTTCTGGCAAGATAGTCGGCAAGTTCGGTTGCCTGTAAATAACCTTTCTCAGCTGCCGCAAGCATTTTTGATGCATTTATCTGTATTGAAGAAAGCATTGCGGTCATTAACTCAAGACACGGTTTAATTGTATCAACTGCATCAAAAAGTGGTGGTTTATCTTCTTGCAAATCTCTATTATAGGCAAGAGGCAACCCTTTTAATAGCGTTAAAAGAGCAACCAATGAACCAAAGACCCTGCCGCTTTTACCCCTAATTATCTCTGCGACATCAGGGTTTCTTTTTTGCGGCATTATAGATGAGCCCGATGTAAAATCATCCGCGATTTTCACAAAAGAAAATTCTACCGATGACCACAAAACAAGCTCTTCCGCAAGCTTTGATAAGTGCATTGCAATAATGCTAAGGTCAAAAACCAACTCAACAACAAAATCTCTATCGCTAACAGAGTCCATAGAGTTTTCACTAACGCTATCAAACGAAAGTAATTTAGCGGTGTAATTTCTATCTATCGGAAATGATGTGCCGGCAAGCGCGGCTGAACCAAGCGGCAAAACATCTATTCTTTTTATGCAATCATTAAGCCGTTCTTTATCTCTTTGGAGCATCCATGCGTAAGAAAGAATGTGATGCGAAAAAAGCACTGGCTGAGCAGGTTGAAGATGTGTGTAACCCGGCATTACAACCGATATATTTTTGCTTGCAAGCTTTGCAATAACTTTTTGAAACTCATTAATAAGGTCAATTACTTCTCTTGCCTCATCTTTTGCGTAAAGCCTGATGTCTAATGCAACCTGATCGTTCCTGCTTCTTGCGGTATGCATCTTGCCGCCAAGGGTTCCAATTCTTTTTATCAGCTCTTTTTCTATGGCATAGTGTATGTCTTCTTCCTCAGGCAGGTTCCAACCGCTTTGAATGTCGTTTTGTATTGAAAAAAGCCCTTTTATAATTTTATCCGACTCACCAATAGTTAAAATTTTGCATTTAGCAAGCATTTTCACATGCGCTATTGAGCCTAAAATGTCATAAGGGGCAAGCCGCAAATCAAAACTAAAAGATCCGATGAATTTTTGGTAATTATTAGTCATATTTTATTTATTCCTTTTCTTTTGAGACATTATCGCATTTACTTTAAGCGGGAGTCCGAACAAATTTATAAACCCTTCCGCGTCTTTTTGGTTATAAATATCTTCCTCGCCAAAAGTGGCAAGTTTTTCCCAATAAAGCGACCTATCTGCCTTGCGCGATACAACCTTAATGTTGCCTTTATAAAGTTTTAGTTTTACTTCGCCAGTTACATTCTCCTGAGTTTTATTTACAAAGCTATCAAGCGCCTCCCTAAGAGGTGCAAACCAAAGGCCATTGTAAACAAGTTGCGCGTACTTTGGACCAATACTTTCTTTAAAGTGAAATGTTTCCCTGTCTAAAGTTAGGCACTCAAGCTCTCTGTGGGCGAAATAGAGCAATGTTGCGGCAGGCGCTTCGTAAACACCGCGCGACTTTATGCCAACAAGGCGGTTTTCAACAATATCAATTCTGCCAATACCGTTTGCGCCGCCAATTTTATTTAACCGTTCAATTAGAGCAACAATGCCAAGCTTTGTGCCATTTAATGTTATCGGGACACCTTTTTTAAATCCAATTGAGATTATTGTGGGCTTTGATGGTGCCTTTTCCGGAGATACGGTTAAGGCGAACATTGACTCATCGTATTCATTTTTAAGCTCTTCTAAAATTCCGCCTTCATACGATATATGCCAAAGGTTTGCGTCTGAAGAGTATGGTTTTTTCTTTGTTACAGGAACCGCTATGCCATGCTTTTTTGCATAAGCAATTTCATCTTCGCGCGATTTAAACTCCCACTCTCTCCAAGGA
Source organism: Endomicrobiales bacterium (assembly GCA_023228045.1). NCBI lineage: Bacteria > Pseudomonadati > Elusimicrobiota > Endomicrobiia > Endomicrobiales > Endomicrobiales bacterium. The sequence goes on from JALOBY010000003.1 coordinate 79,378, forward strand.
GCAATAATTTTAAGTTCAGGCATAAGAGCTTTAAATGTCAGCTCAAAACGCACCTGATCATTACCTTTGCCGGTAGCTCCATGAGAAACTGCGTCAGCATTTTCTTTTTTTGCAATATCTACAATTTTTTTTGCAATTAGAGGCCTTGCAAGTGAGGTGCCAAGCAGATACTTACCTTCATAAAGAGCGTGGGCCTTTATTGCAGGAACTATATAATCATTTGCAAATTCATCTCTTGCGTCTATAATATAGGCCTTATCGGCTCCGGTCGCAAGAGCTTTTTCTTTTAGGTTAGTAAGTTCCTTGCCCTGGCCAACATCAATGGCGCAGGCAATAATTTGCGAACCATACTTTTCTTTAAGCCATTTTAGCATTACAGAAGTGTCAAGGCCGCCCGAATAGGCTACTACAATTTTTTTTGGGTTCATTCTTTTATTCCTTTCAATATCCGGTTTAGTTTATTTATAAATTTATCAATGTCGGACTTATTTATTATAAATGGCGGTAAAAACCTTAAAACTTTCTCTTGAGTGCAGTTAATTAAAAACCCTTCTTTGGCGCACTTTGGTACAATTTTGGCGCATGGAATTGTTAATTCCAACCCAAGCATTAGGCCAACACCTCTTACATCAACTATAAACTTATGTTTGTCTTTTAACCCAGAAAGCTTTGTTAAAAAATACTTGCCAAGTTCTCTAATGTTTGAAAGCATTTTTGCATCAAGCACTTCTAACACGGCTTTTGCGGCGCTGCAAGAAACCGGGTTACCGCCAAAAGTGGAGCCGTGGTCGCCAAACGAAAGCACATTGCTAAATTTTTTACTTATAATAGTTGCACCAAGAGGCAAGCCGCCGGCAAGCCCTTTGGCAAGCGTAAACACATCTGGAACTACGCCAAAATGCTTAAACGCGAATACTTCACCTGTTCTGCCAATGCCGGTTTGAACTTCGTCAAATATCAAAATTAAGCCATTCTTTTTACAAAGTGCTTTAAGGTCTTTAAGAAATTCTTTTTTTGCGGGTACAACGCCGCCTTCGCCCAATATTGGCTCTATAATTACTGCGACTGTCTTTTTATTTATCAGTCTTTTTACAGATTCAATGTTGTTAAATTCAGCAAACTTAAAACCCGGCAACACCTCAAAATTTTTGTGAAATTTTTCCTGGCCTGTAGCGCTAAGAGTTGCGATAGTTCTGCCGTGAAAAGAGTTTTTAAATGAAATTATTTCATTCTTCCCGCTGGCATAACCATACTTTCTTGCAAGTTTTATGGCACACTCATTAGCTTCTGCGCCTGAGTTTGACAAAAACACCACACCCGGAAAAGAAAGCTCCACAAGCTTTCTAGCAAGCTCAGCCTGGGGTTTTGCATAATACAGGTTTGAAATATGAATGTATTTTGAGAGCTGGTTTTTAATAGCCACAGTAACTTTTTTATTCTGGTGGCCAAGGTTGTTTACACTTATACCGCAAAAAAGGTCTAAGTATTTTTTGCCAGAATTATCCCAAACGAACTTACCATTACACCTTTGAATTTCAATGGGGTTTCTTTTGTATGTTTGTAAAATATATTTTTTTTCTAAGTTCATAGTTTTCATTTTGTTATTAATGTGCCATTAAGTTTTAGCACGCCCTTTGAACCATCTGCAATCCACACCTCATCAATACCTTTTTTAACCGCATTGGCACAGGCCTGAATTTTAGGTATCATGCCTCCGGTAATTGCGCCATTTTTTATAAGTTTTGTTTGTTCGCCATACTTTATAAGTTTAATTGTTTTTTTATTTTTATCAAGCACGCCTGAAACATCGGTTAAAAATATTAATTTATTGGCTTTTAAGGCAATTGCAACAGCCATTGCAATTGAATCGGCATTTACATTTAGCGTTTCGCATTTATTATCACATGCCATTGAAGAAAGCACAGGCATAAATCCGGCATTCAATAAGGTTTTCAAAACTAAAGGGTCTGTTTTTACCGGTTCACCCGAAAGGCCAAGGCCTGGAATTTTTTTGCAAACAACCATATTCGCATCTTTTGCCGATAAGCCAACCGCTTTAGTGCCCCTTGCATTTAGCAATGAAACAAACATTTTATTTATCTTCCCGCTTAAAACCATCTCTACAATTTCAAGTGTTGCCTTATCTGTAAAACGCAGGCCGTTTACAAACTTTGGTTTTAGTCCAATTTTTTGCGACCAAAAATTAATTTCCGGCCCGCCGCCGTGTACAAGCACAACAGCACTGCTCTTTGACAATTTGGAAATTTCCGCAATTAATTTCACTAAGTCAGTTTTATTGCCTGCCAAACTTCCGCCAAACTTAATAACTACAATTTTCTTTTTGTTTATTTTCATACCACACTCTTTTTACACAATTTTCTATATTCACAAAAACTGCAATTTTGTGTGCAAGTAAAAAAATCCTGACTGCCAATAATTTTTGCCGCAAGTGTAATTTTATTTACTATAAAATCTTCCTGATAACTTGAAAAATCAAAGTTTACTTTTACATTTTCAGAAAGAAAATAATAAGTTAAACGGTTCGGGTCAAAGCCAAATGCTTTTTTACAGCCAAACTTATAAAGCAAAAGCTGATAATCATTTTTTATCTGCTCATCTGTTAATCTTTTATAATGCGTTTTGTATTCAATAAGCTCGTAGCTTTCATCTTTATGTTTGTCAATGCGGTCAATAATGCCTACAACCTCTATATCACCTAAATTAAACGAAAAATTCTTTTCTGTGGAAACTATTTGCGATGCAAGTTTTGCTTCTTCATTCCAAAAAGTTAAAAGCAGCTTTTCGCCGCGTTCGTAGTACTCTTGCGCCATAGCCGGAGTTGCAAAACCCTCATTTTTCCAAGCAAGGTTGTAACAATCAATTAGCTTTTCAAATGTTTTTGTAGTTTCTTTAAAGTACAACTCTAACGCCTTATGAATACTATGGCCAAAAGATGATTGCGGTATTGGCGCAGAGTGCAGGCCGTCAATGTAAATTAACTTATACTTCCACGGACAAAATTCAACTGCTTTAATTTTTGAATAACTTACCTGAACGCTCATTATCCCTGTTCTTCTTTAGTACTTATCCCGCCGACTAATCCGTAAAAATCAACTACCGTATCACCGTATATTTTTTCACGTAAATGTTTCAACTGTTTTGGAACATTTACCATTTCTTTTATTTGCCGCTGGCTAATTACAAGCCCATCTGATTTAAGTAACCCGGAGCTAACTACAGCATTTAAAGTTGGTGTAGTTAACACAAGTGGCGTTTTATTTTCATCTTTGTAAGGCGGCCCTAAGTATATGATATCAAACTTTTCGTTTAACAATTTTAACGCTACAAAAACATCTGTATGCATAAGCACGGCATTGGAACTAAACCCAAGTTTTTCCAAGTTCCTTTTTATGTACGATAATGGCTGTTTATCGGCCTCTACAAAAACTGCCTTTGTAGCACCGCGAGATATTGCCTCTATGCCAACACTGCCAACACCCGCATAAAGATCTAAAAACGAACATTGCGGCAATTTTGCAGAAATTATGTCAAAAACTGACTTTTTAATCCGTGCTAAAATAGGCCTCGTTGCAAGGGTAGGCGGTGCATCTATTGACCTGCCGCGTGCGCAACCTGCAATTACTGTAGTAGGAGACATCTAAACGCCTTAATATCGCGTCTCGCCAGTAGGCGGACTTAGTATTTCACTTCGTTTCATACTTGGTTTGGCTAATATGATTACGCCAAACCGCTCTACAAGGGAAAACCTAAGGTTTTCCCATTTCGTCGTCGCTCACCCTGCTCGCTGAACCCTTTCCCCGCCCTTGGCGAGGTCTAGCCTCGGGCTGACTAAGTTGTAAGAGAACATTTTCAGTGATTTTATATTTTTTGAGTGATATTAGTCAATTGCGAGGTTTATAGTTAAAATGGATTGGTTAGCAGGTCTTTTAATGAAAATGTTTTAATTTCAGGTTTTTTGCAGGCTACAACAATCTCTAAACTTTCCGCAAACTCACTTAGAAATTGCAGGCATGCCCCGCATGGAATTGGTGGTTTTTGAGAGTTCGCGTAAATTGCAACTTTTAATATTTGTTTGTTGCCGTCAGAAATTGCCGCGCATAAAGCAGAACGCTCGGCGCATATTGTTAAACCATAAGAAGCATTTTCAACATTTACACCCGAGTATATTTTGCCATCTTTAGCCAAAATTGCCGCACCTACTTTATATTTTGAGTACGGGCTGTAGGAGTTTTTTGAAGCTTCTTTGGCAATTTTGACCAGATTTGCATTTACCTTTGTGCTATTCATAAATTACTCCTGGCATAATATTCTTTATGCCTGATTACACAGATTGTAAAGCATAGATTGTAAAGATTAATTCATTAGTCTTTTTATCTGACAGCTTTCGTTTCCAAAATTTCATTCTGATATATTCTAATGTCCCCCCTCACCTCAATCCTCTCCCTCGAGGGGAGAGGAAGCCCAAAGGGCAGGTGAGGGTGATGTAAAAGTATCTTTCGTTAAAACCAAGGCATACCCATTTCGGAATCATGTGCTTAAGTGCTCAAAATGCGTTAATTGCTTAAACTGTTTATATCGTTTGTTTATTTCGGCATTAGTTAGTTTTATCAATCTGTTAACGCTAAATGCCTCAACATTAAACGATGCCATAACACTACCGGTTATTACCGCACGGCGCATCTCTTTTTTATTTATTTTGGAACACGCGGCAAGGTATCCCATAAAACCACCAGCAAATGAATCGCCCGCTCCGGTAGGATCAAAAACATCTTCAAGCGGGTAGGCAGGTGCCGAAAACAACTCATTTTTGCTTACAAAAAGCGCGCCGTACTCACCTCGTTTTATTACAATTGCCCAAGGGCCTATTTGAAATATTTTTTTTGCGGCTTTAAGAAGGTTATGCTCGCCAGTAAATTGCCTTATTTCCGACTCATTTATTGTAAGAATATCTACATATTTAAGTGTTTTTTCAAGTTGTTTAGGTTTGGTTTGTATCCAATAGTTCATTGTGTCGCAACCAACAAGCTCCGGCTTTTTAATTTGCTTCAAAACATTAAGCTGAAGCTCCGGGTCAATATTTGCGAGAAAAACAAATTTTGTGTTTTTTAATTCAAGTGGCACAACAGGTTTAAATGACGAAAAAACATTTAATTGCGTATCAATGGTTTGAGCGCTGTTTAGGTCGTAATTATACTCACCTTGCCACCTGAATGTTTTACCTTTTGCAACTTCAAGGCCACTGGTATCTATTTTGCGTTTCGCAAGCATATCAATGTATTTTTTTGGAAAATCTGAACCAACAACCGCAACAAGTTTCACATCAGTAAAATAAGCAGCCGCTATTGAAAAGTAAATTGAAGAACCGCCAAGGGCATCTTTAACATTGCCAAAAGGAGTTTTTACCGAATCAAGCGCTGCAGAACCAACTACAAGAATAGACATTTCATCCCCTCATTACTTAATATATTTTGAAATTAATGGCGCCAAATCTTCTTTAATTTTTTCAGATATTATCTCAGGAGCTGTATAAATAGCATTTTTTAACGCATTCTGACATTGTATTGTGCAAGTACAAGCGGTGTTATCTCCAATTTTTGGCAAGACATACTTAATTAAGCGCTCAACATTGCTATTATTTTCTTTCATTACGCTAAGCACAACTTCTGGTGTTACTTCATCATTTTCTTTCCATGCGTCATAATCAGTTATAAGCGCGACCATTGCGTAGCAAATTTCTGCCTCACGGGCCAGCTTTGCCTCTGGTATTGCGGTCATACCAATTAAATCAAAACCACTTTTTTGATAAAAGAGTGACTCGGCCTTTGTGGAAAACTGAGGCCCCTCTATACAAACATAGGTTCCGCCGTTGTGATGTTCTATGCCAAGCTCCCTAACCGATTTGTGCAGCGTTTCACGCAAACAAGTACAAAATGGATTTGCGAAAGCAATATGTCCAACTATCCCATTGCTAAAAAATGAAAGTGGGCGGTTTTTTGTTCTGTCAAATATTTGATCTGGCAATACAAAATGACGTGGTTTGTAATCGTCACGCAAGGAACCACAGGCCGATATTGCAATTATTTTTTTCACACCCAGCATTTTTAGCGCAAATATGTTCGCGCGTGAGTTCACCTCAGATGGAGTGAACCTATGGCCTTTGCCATGCCGCGGTAAAAAAGCGCAACTTACACCGTCTATAGTTCCTATGGTTATAGGGTCCGATGGCGAACCAAATGGCGTGGTTATGTTTATTGTTTTAATATCTTTAAGCCCATCAATAGCGTAAACACCGCTACCACCAATTATTGCAAGTTTTACTTCTGGAAGTTTGCCTGTATCTATCATTTTACGCTCCTTTATGTCGCGTCTCGCCTATGTGCAGACTTAGTATTCACTTCGTTCATACTTGGTTTGGCTAAGATGATTTCGCCAAACCGCTCTACAAGGGAAAACCTATGGTTTTCCCGTTTCGTCGTCGCTTGTCACACCAACGGCGGGACTGCGCTGAACCCTTTCCTTAAGTTGTAAGAGAACATTTAAACTGGAATGATGTCTAGTAAATTTAATTGTACTGAAAATGTATCCTGCCAAAAATTTGACTCAACCTTTAAAAGCAGGTCGGCATGTTGATTTTCACAAAAATCATTTTTCAAACTGCCCATATCTCTTCCAAAAGCATTAATGCGGTGTGCGCTATTTTTTGAAACTTTTAATTTAAGATGGTCACCAATTTTAGCAATTTCATGAAGTTTTACATCTCTTACAATAAATATCGGCTCCGGGTTTGCCGCACCAAATGGCTCAAGTTTTGCAAGTTCCATAAGCAGGTCTGGCGATATTTCCGAAAGAGAAAGTTCTAAGTCAACTAATGTTTTTTGCTCTTGCGAAAGCTCCGACAAAAGCTCACCTGCAACTTTTTTTAGCTCTTGGGTAAATAACGGTATATTTTCTGTTTTTATTGTTAAACCTGCGGCTTGGGCATGGCCTCCAAACTTAACCAACAAATGCGATACTTTAGAAAATGCCGCGGTAATATCAAAACCACCTGCAGAACGGGCTGAACCAACAGCTTCATCTCCCTGATTAATCAATAAAACCGTCGGTTTGTTATATTTTTTTGAAATGCGGGATGCGATTATGCCAGTTACTCCATGGGCAAGGTCGGATGCGCATACAATTAAAATTTTATCTTTTTCAACATCACACTGCAGTTTAAGTAATGGTTCAAATTTTTCTAAATTCAGCGATTGAAGGTTTTTTCTATCATCATTTAAGTCTAAAAGTTCATTAATTAGATCGTGGGCTTCACGCTCTTCGCAAGAAAGCAAAAGTTTTAATGCAACTGAGGCCTTACCCATACGCCCTGCGGCGTTTAAGACAGGTGAAACCTGCCAAGCTATGGTTTTTGCCGTAAATCCCGGCCCGTTTTTAATTGGATTATGACAGCGCTCAACAAGTTTTTTTAAACCAACTCTTTGAGTATTTGAAATACTTTTTAGCCCCTCTTTTACAATTATACGGTTTTCCGCGATAAGAGGCATAATATCGGCGATAGTGCCAAGCGCAAGCAAATCCATAGCGGAACGCCTAAAATAGTCCATTCGGCAGTCAGATAACCTCTCCAATGCAAGATACACCTTGTATGCAAGCATTGCATCGGCAAGAGCTCTATGTAGTGAGCTTTCATCACACAAAACTTCTAATTTTTTTGCAACTGATGCAAGCTTGTAACTTTCACAAGCGAGCAATTTTCTTGCAAGTAGAAGCGTATCTACCACAGGGTTTGAAATTTCACGCCTAAAATATTTTTTTGCAGCGAGTTTTAAAAAACTCAAATCAAAATCACTATTGTGAGCAACAAGTGTTCGCAAACCTATAAAGTCAAAAAACTTTTTTAAGGCAATTTCTGGCTCTGGCGCATTTTCAAGCATATCGTCAGTAATACCATTTACGGCACTTGCAACAGGATGTATTGGTTTGCTGATTTTAACAAGCGTTGAAAAAGTTCCTTGTATTACGCCGTTTTTGAATAGCACAGCTGAAAGCTCACAAATTTGATCTTGCGCCGGGTTAAGGCCGGTAGTTTCTATGTCAATTGCGGCAAACTCAATATTGAAACTTTTGCCAAATGAAAGCATAAGAGCTTCTGACAATTTAAACGCTACGGAGCATCCTGCAAGGTCTTTAAATGTATAATCGGGCGCAACTTTAGGGTTTATGATTGCATAAGCAGATGGCAATGGGTCTACTGGGGCGTGATGGTCGGTTACAACTACATCAATTCCTAAAGAGTTGGCGTAATCAATTTGGTTTAACGCGGTTATCCCGCAGTCAACGGTAATTATTAAGCTGACACCTTTATCAGCAAATTCTTTTATAACGGGTTCATGCAAACCATAACCTTCATCGGAAGGTATGTACCACAAGGGTTCGCTGCCAAGCGCTTTTAATGTATTGTGCATTACGCAAACTGCGGTTAAACCGTCCACATCTTTATCACCATATATTAATATTTTTTCATTATCATATACCGCCTTGCGTATTCTCTCAGCAGCTTTCACCATTCCACTTAAGAGAAATGGATTTGTAAGGTTTTCAATTTTTGTGTTTATATAGTTACACATATCCAGAGATGTAGTTACACCTCTGTTTACTAACACAGTGCAAATTATATTAGATAACCCCGTTTCTTCGGATAAACGAGCTATCAGTTCTTTATCTGAAACAATCAATTGCCAGCTGCTCATATTTCGCATTCCACAATTTTATTTTTTTTGGGCAGCAACTTAGTTATTTTATAAGCGTTTAAAACTCTTAAAAAAGCATCCGTTGCGCGGCTTTTAGTGCTTGTATGCAGAGTGGCAAGGACATTTCCAATTGCCACTTTTTCGCCGACAATCTTATTTAATGTTATACCGGCACTTTGGTCTATTAAATCTTCTTTTTTTATTCTGCCTGCGCCAAGCAATACGGACGCAAAACCGATTTGTTTTGCATCTATTGAGCCAACATAACCGTTTCTATTGCTACGCACGCTTACTTGAACTTTTGATTTTTCAATCATATCGGTATTTTTTATGTATCTCACATCACCGCCTTGCGCGCTAATCATTGAACAAAATTTATTTAATGCCTTCCCATTTGATAGATTTGTTTCAAGCAATGTTTGTGCCTCGGTTTTGTTTTTTACAATTTTTGAGAGAACTAACGCTTTTTTTCCAAGTTCAATAATCAAATTGTAAAAATCGCCTGGCTCTTTGGACCCCTTCAATATTTCAATTGATTGAATTAGCTCAAGGTTGTTACCAACAGCTCTGCCAAGCGGGTTATTCATATTTGTTATTAAAGCTCCGCATTTAATTGAATTCGCCTTCGCTATATCAATTAAAACCCCAGCAAGCTTTTTTGCCTGCGATGCGCTTTGCATAAATGCGCCCTTGCCAAACTTTACATCTAAAACAAGCACGCTTAAATTTTCAATAAGTTTTTTTGACATAATACTTGCCGCAATTAAGCCGATAGATGGCACCGTAGCGGTGGCATCGCGCAAAGCATATAAAAACTTATCTGCCGGCGCATACTGAGAGGTTTGCCCAACCATAAACAAACCAAGTTTTGAAAGTTGTTTTTCGGCTGTTATTTTTTTGAGGTCTAATTTTATGCCGGCAATTCCCCGCAGTTTATCTAATGTGCCGCCTGTGTGCCCAAGCCCGCGGCCCGATATCATTGGAACTGCAACCCCGCAAGATGCCAGTAACGGGGCAAGTACAAGCGATGTTCCATCACCAACCCCGCCTGTTGAGTGTTTATCTACAATTGGAATTTTTTTTGGTAAATTAAAATTAAATTGTTCCCCAGAGTTTGCCATTGCCTTTGCAAGTGAGAATAACTCTTTATTATTTAAACCATTAATAAACATTGCCATAAGCAGGGCGGATGCCTGATAGTCCGCTATTTTACCGTTTATGCAGCCGTTAACAAAGAACTCAACTTCTTGGAAAGTTAGTTTTTTGTCATCTCTTTTCTTTTCTATCACTTCAATTATATTCATTTAAGGTTTGAAAATACCTCTTCAATTATTTTGCTCAGTTTTCCTATAACATTCACTCCGGTTTTAAGAACCTCTTCATGTGTTAATTTTTTCTTTATCACGCCTGCCGCCATATTTGATATGTACGCTAAGCCCAAAACCTTTATGCCAAGTTTATTTGCAACAATAGTTTCAGGTATTACCGACATACCAACCAAGTCGGCACCAAGAGTTCTAAATGCCTTAACTTCCGCTGGTGTTTCATACGAGGGGCCTTGCACGCCAAGGTAAACGCCTTTATTTATGCGAATTTTATGCTTTAGTGAAGCGCCAAGCGCAAACTTTGAAAGCTCCGAGTTATAAATAAGCGTCATATCTGGAAAGCGCTCACCCATAATTGCATAGTTTTCCCCGCGCAATGGGTTTTTACCCATTAAATTTATATGGTCGCTTATTACAACTATGTCGCCGGGCCTGTATGTTTTATTAATTCCACCTGCGGCCGCCGTTACAACCAAGTACTCCACCCCGAGCTGTTTCATTAAATAGATTGGATAAGTTACCTCATCCATGCAATACCCCTCGTAATAATGCAAGCGCCCCTGCATAATTATTGCGGGAATATTAAACATTTTGCCAATAAGCAATTTGCCCTTATGGCCTTTTACAGTGGTTTTTGCAAAATGCGGTATTTCTTCATAATTTAGAAGTGTATCGTTAATTGAGCCCTCAACAATATCCCCTAAGCCGGAGCCAAGAATAACTCCAACTTTTGGCACAAGAGCTGTTTTGCTTTTTATAAATTTTGTGGTTTCTTCAAGCTTTGAAATATGCGATGTCATTGCGCCTCCAAATTAAATAGTTTACCAGCAAAACTTTCGCCTACAGGGAACTTCTCCAATGAAAATAATTGGCACACACTTTGAGCTATATCGGCAAATGTTTTGCGTACACCTAAATTCACTCCATAATTTGCATTTTTAGAATAAACAAGCAGAGGAACCATTTCGCGAGTATTGTAAAGTCCGAGAAGGGCTAGGTTTTGCAGGAAGTAGTTATCGGGGCAATTCGTTAATGTGTGAAGTAATGTGTTGGCACCCAAGTCGCCAAAAGACTCAGCGTCGGGCATTGCACCCGCGCCAACACCGTCAAGAACAATTATTATTACTCTATCAATCACTGATTCCTTAACTTTATTATTTTCTTTTTATTGCTTTCAATGCCGCTGCAACTATATTTTCAGCTTTGAGCCCATACTCTTTAAGCAGGTCTAATGGGGCACCGCTTTCGCCGAAAGTATCAAAAACGCCAATCATTTCAACAGGCACCGGGCAATTTTTTGCAAGTACTTCGCAAACTGCGGAACCAAAACCACCGGCAATCTGATGTTCCTCAGCTGTAACCACTGCACCGCATTTTTTGGCTGTTTTAAGTATAGCTTCTTCATCAATAGGTTTTATTGTGTGAACATTCACAACACTTGCCTTTATGCCGCTTTGCGCAAGTATTTCTGCGGCGCATAGTGCCTCATAAACAAGGTGTCCGCAAGCAAAAATGGCAACATCGCCGCCATTTTTTAGTGTTATGGCCTTTCCTATTTCAAAACTGGAATCTTCTTTGGTAATAATTGGCATAGGTTCCCTGCCATAGCGCAAATAAACAGGGCCGTACATTTTTGCGGCCGCAATTGCGGCTTTTTTTGTTTCAACCATATCGCATGGCACAATAACTGTCATTTTAGGCAGGCAACGCATTATTGCTATATCTTCAAGAGCCTGGTGAGTAGCTCCGTCGGGGCCGACCATTACACCACTATGCGAGCCGCCAATTTTTACATTCAAATTTGAATAGCAAACGGTTGTTCTGATTTCTTCCCATGGCCTGCCAGATGAAAATATCGCATAAGTTGAGGCAAATGGAATTAAACCAGTTAAAGAAAGGCCTGATGCTATGCCAATCATATTTTGCTCGGCAATGCCAACATTATAAAACCTATCCGGGAACTTCTCATAAAATAAATTCAAAGAAGCCGATGCCGCCGTATCTGCTCCAACAACAACAACTTTTGGGTTGGTTTTGCCAAGTTCAGCTAAACCCTCGCCAAAACCAATTCTTGTAGCTTTAAGCCCGTATGTTTCAACCATTTAATTGCTCCGTATATTTATTGTAATTACCTATCACGAAACTTTTTTCCAGTTGAGGATTTTAGATGTCGAAATATTTTTGCCATATTACCACTTCCAACGATACTTTTACATCACCCTCACCTGCCCTTCGGGCTTCCTCTCCCCTCGAGGGAGAGGATTGAGGTGAGGTTGGAACACTAGTGCTTCCCATCTGTCCAACTACGCTTCCTCTCCCCTCGAGGGAGAGGATTGAGGTGAGGGGGCATTTTATGACCGGCTATTATTGTAACTCTAAAAAAGCTTTCTGCAATTGTTCTTTTGATGGTGCTTTACCGTGCCAATCGGCAACATTTTCCATAAAAGAAACACCCTTGCCCTTAACTGTTTTTGCAATTATTACAGTTGGCTTACCAACTGTGTTTTTTGCCTCTTTATAAGCACTAATAACTTGAGCAAAGTCGTGACCGTCAATTTCTATAGTGTGCCAGCCAAAGGCGCGGTATTTTTCCGCCAA